>JBCLEL010000058.1:0-11126 GCA_038913435.1 Chloroflexota bacterium | reverse complement strand
ACTCTAGCGTCAATGGTGGTGGAGCGGGTTCGATGGTGGCACGCTCCTCTAGCACTGTGACCATGGCCTCCGCTTCCCTGCCATCGACTACGCACTGGATAAGGGTCACGTCTGGCACGAGTGGCCGAATGCGAATTTGCCCGCTTAAAAGGTCTTCACGCCGTCGGTGCGGCCGAAGTGGGATTAACGACCCATCAATGAGTTCGACGACGCCCTCCGGTTCCATATCCACGGACACTGTAGGGTCCCCAGAGAGACCTTCGCGACGGGCGACTACGGTCAGTGTTTTCGCTTCTCCAAGGTAGCAAATGGACTCGCCGGGAATAATGGTGAGTGGCTTCGTCGCACCGTTCCCAAACCCAGGTGGAAGTTCTTCCGCCTCCGCGTTACGCAACTCTTCTTCCATAAAGCGGGCTACCTCACGCGCTAGGCGATCTAGGCTGCGCCGAGTGCTCGGATTCTCAATCCGTACCGATTCTCGCCGAATCCGTTCCTCTTCCTCACGCACAATCTCTCTGATCACTGTCTCAGCAGCGTTACGCAGCTCTGCATAGAAGGGATGTTCGTGCTGAAGTCTATCGCGGGAGCGACTTATGATTGGCATTGGGTTGTCGGCGGTCTGAGGCTGCGCTCGCGTGAAACGATCATCGTACTCGCGTGCCAGAGTATCTATATACTCGCACACTAGGCGACCGTGAAGAGAGGCGGCGTATGGGTTACCTTCAAAAGAAAATAAAGTGTTCTCGTATATAGCCCTACGCCCCTTGATGAGGATGCCACCTAGACGATATGGGTCGGACGATGGATCTTGACATCTTTCAAGAAGCCGGCGAACTTCTAGTAACGCCTTAACGCCCGGATAACTGGGCATTGTCAAAGTAACCGACCGAAGCAACTGCCCTTCGGTGACAGTGTAGGAGAGCCGGTCTGCCTCTGCAGGATTGGTCAAGTTGATTAGCGCGACTTCACGTTTCGGGTCAGCCATAATGTCTCGCAGTTGGAAATGGCAAGAGAGCTTCATTTTAAGCTTGCTGTGTTGCGGGCACCGTACGCTGTCACGCACGGTGACGGTGACCACTGTACCGGAGTCACGTAGAATGCCGAGCCGTTGGCGGTCTTCGGACTTGGCTCGGCGGGGCCGGCGCAGCACATCGCAGTCTCCTGTCGGCCGGAGCCGCAGTGCTGCATAATTATTTCCTTTAATTGATTCGTATAGCGTAGGACCAAAGGCAATAAGGTCCTTCGTGCCGCGTCCGAGGTTGCCACGAACGGCGTGGCCTTCTTCAAAGCCAGACGTGCGTCCGCCGATTTCAGCGATGCGCGATACCATCTCATCTTGCATCATGCCAGTCGCTCGGTCTCGTACGACTACTCGCCAGGAGGTTCCTCGGCGATGCTCAACCTCGACCAGAATTTTGCCAGGAACGTCACCCATGCGCAAGTATGCGTCATCTGCATTGGTAATGAGTTCGACGAGGCCGCGCACGATGTCACCGCCCATAGCCACATGCGCATCTTGGTCTAACGCGCGTGCTCCGTAAACTACACGACCACCTGGGACGAGTTCGTCACTCACATCTGTCATAATTCGTTACCTCCCTATAAACCACTCGGGTTGACTTCGTTCTACGTATTCAAGAAACTGCACTAAGTCGGGACGCTCATTATCTACTGCCGCTGAACGTAAGGTTGCTATTCGTTGCTGCCACACTGACGGTGGACTATCGGGCGCGCAGTTAAGAAGATCGGCGACTTCAACTTTGCCAAGCTGAACTTCTTTTCCAACGATAAAGGCACGAACCAGACCGTTCTTCATAAGGCCACTGATAACCTTGAAACTTGCACGAGTTGTAGCAGGCGCTTTCGTTTCGCCGGCGGCCAAACGCTCAAACTCGGCAAGCCTCTCTCGCACCCAAGTGACCCCCTTCGCTGTTAATTGCATCCCACGCTGCATCCCACGCTTATCTTGCGTTTTCAGGATAAAGTCTGGGTGATTTTTTTTTAGGTGTCTCTCCTCCTTGGCTGCGACCTCGGTGTTGGGATGCTGATACTTTCGCAAACCAAACCGTGATGGCGAAAGACGCCAACATTCCATGTAAACTTCTTCAATATCGACGAATTGACCTGCGCCTTGAAGTCGGTAAACTGCGTACGCGAAGATGTCCGGACTTGTTATTTTTTTTGACATGAGTTAACCTACCTTGCTCTGACGTCTGCCCTTCCATTCCATAAGCCCGTACGTACCACGACCTCGCCGCTCGAAGACATCAAGTGCGCGACGCAGATGGACAATTACATTGGCATCTGTTCCCTTGCCTGGAATCGGTATACCTCGTTCTGTGAGAGCTGCCCGAATCTCACTCACATGCATGGGCTTTCCACGTTCTTGAAGGACTTGGCGAACCGCAGCCTGCAACTCGGTTCCGACCGTAGTAGGGACGGCTGGTGGCGAGACATCGCCGGCTTGCCCGTCCGCGGGCCGACCTATTCCATCAGCTTCTACGCTCTTTAAGCGCTGTACAAGTTCGAGCTTTACTTTTAGCGTTTCTCTGCGACTGAGTAGTGGTTCTAGCTCGCGAGCGAGCTTTTCTTGCTCTTCGATTAGTTCGCGCTCCCAGGCTAGAAGTTCATTCATACGCGGTGGCATACTTGTTCTCCAGTGTTAAGTACCTACGGCATATCATATACGTAAGATACATCACTGTCAAGAGTAATTCAAGAAGATGTACGTACATATACATACATTAAGGCCAACGGGTGCGTATGCTGTATTTTTACAATGGTGGCTGATCTACGTGCTCAGCCGTGCGCGTTGTCCTTCAGCCGGCTCTGCAACTCGTACAGCTTCGACAGCGCCTCAATCGGCGTCATTGACATGATGTCAAGGCGCTTGATCTCCTCGACGACCGGATCCGGCTCGCTGAACAGCGATAGCTGTAGCTCCGGCTGCTCCTCCGTTTTGCTAGGATGCTTGTTAGCGCCACCTTGCTCCAATCCCCGGAGAATGTCGTCGGCCCGGCGGACGACCGCCCGCGGCACGCCGGCCAACTGGGCGACGTGGATGCCGTAGCTGCGGTCGGCGGCGCCCGGCGTGACCCGGTGGAGAAAGACGACCTTGCCGTCCTGCTCGACTACCTCGGTCTGGTAGTTGCGGACTCGCGGCAGCCGGCCCTCCAGCGCCGTTAGCTCGCGGTAGTGGGTGGCAAACAAGGTGCGCGCGCCGAGCTTCGGATGGTTGTGGATGTACTCGACCACCGCTTGGGCAATCGCCAGGCCGTCGTAGGTGCTGGTGCCGCGTCCAACCTCGTCCAGGATCAGCAGGCTGCGCCGGGTGCTCTGGGTCAAAAGATTCGCCGTCTCCAGCATCTCAACCAGGAAGGTGCTCTGGCCGGCACCGAGGTCGTCCTGCGCGCCGATCCGGGTGAAGATGCGGTCAACCAGGCCGATGCGGGCCCTTTCGGCCGGCGTGAAGCTGCCGATCTGGGCCATCAGCACGATCAACGCCGCCTGGCGCAGGTAGGTGGACTTGCCGGCCATGTTGGGGCCGGTCAGCACGATGATTTGATTGCCGTCGCAGGACAGGCCCAGATCGTTTGGCACGAAGGGCGTGTCCTGCTGGCTGATCTCGACGACCGGATGCCGGCCGGCGACTATCGAAAGCTCGTAGGAGTCGTCTAGCTCCGGCCTTACGTAGCGCCGATCAGCGGCGACCTCGGCGAACGACAGCAGCGCGTCAACCTGCGCCACTGCTTCCGCCGCCTGCAACAGTTTTTCGCGCGATTGGCCGATCTCGCTGCAAAGCTCGCGGAAGAGCGCCGATTCTAGCTCGCTGATCCGCTCCTGGGCGCTGAGGACCAGGGCCTCCTTATCTTTTAGCTCCGGCGTGATGAAACGCTCGGCGTTGACCAGCGTCTGCTTGCGTAGATAGTCGGCGGGGACGAGAGTCGAGTTGGAGTTGCTGACCTCGATGTAGTAGCCAAACACCCTGTTGTAGCCAACCTTCAGGTTGCGGATGCCGGTCCGCTCGCGCTCAATCGCCTCTAGGCCGGCGATCCACTCGCGCGCGCCGGCCGACGAGCGGTATAGCTCGTCCAACTGGGCCGAGAATCCACGAGCAATGACGCCGCCGTCGGCAAAGCTGTTTGGCGGGACCTCGACGATTGCAGCCTGTATGATCTGATTGATCGCCCGGCAGTCCGGCAATCGGTCGGACAGCAGCTTCAACGCGCCGGCCTGCGGGATCGGCGCAGTCGTCAGCCTTTCCAGTTCAACCCGCAAACTTTCAACCTGCTCGATTGCCTTAGCCAGACCGATCACCTCGCGCGGCGTCGCCAGACGCATGGCGACCCGGTTCGTCAGCCGCTCGATGTCCGGCATGCTGGACAGAGCGCCAACCAGCCTTTGCCGGCCCTCCAGATCGAGTAGCAGCGCCTCGACCGCATCGTGCCGGTTCTTCAATCGGCGCAGGTCGAGCAGCGGCTCTTGCAACCACCGGCGCAGCAGGCGTCCGCCCGGCGCCGTTCGGGTCCGGTCTAGCGCCCACAGCAGCGAGCCTTTGACGGTGCCGCTCCGGACCGTCTGGGTCAGCTCCAGATTGCGCCGGGTGCCCGGATCGAGCGTCATAAAGTTGTCCAGCGAGTAGGTCTTGAGCGGGCTGAGTTGAGGTCGAGCGCCGGGCTGGCTCTCCAACAGGTAGCGGACAATTGCGCCGGCCGCCCGAATCGCCAGCGGCAGGCCGGCGCAGCCAAAGCCATCCAAGGAGGCGACCTGGTAGTGCTCAAGGAGAATCGAGCGGGCATTGTCCAGGCTGAAGTAACGTTGGTCATACGCCTCGAAGCGGCCGGCGAACGCTAGCTCGGCCGGCGAGGCCGGCTTTGCCCCGCGCGGATCGTAGGGCCACAACAGTTCGGCCGGTCGGAGGCGCTCAAGCTCTTCCCTCAACGTATTGAGCGGCTGGTTGCTCGGAATCTGAGTCACGTAGAAAGACCCGACCGATGCGTCAACGTAGGCGAAGCCGAGCCGGTTGCCCTCGATGAATGCGCTGGCGAGGTAGTTGTTGGCCCGCTCGTCGAGCAGGTTGGGTTCTACGGCGGTGCCGGGCGTGATGATGCGGACGACATCGCGCTCGACCAGGCCGACCGAGGTGGCCGGGTCGGTAAGCTGCTCGCAGATGGCGACCTTGTGCCCGCGCTGGACCAGCTTGGCCAGATGCGTTTCCAGCGAGTGATAGGGGATGCCGGCCATCGGCGCCCGCTGGCCCTTGCCCATGTCACGGCCGGTCAGCACGATTTGCAACTCGGCGGCCAACAAGACCGCGTCGTCGTCGAACGTCTCGTAGAAGTCGCCCAGTCGAAAGAGAAGGATGGCGTCCGGGTAACGCTTCTTGAGTTGCAAATACTGCCGGCGTAGCGGCGAGACCTTTGACGAGGCCGGCGTGTTCGGGTCAGACGTCATCGCGTCTTGCGTCACCGAATAGGATGAACCGCAGAGACGCGGAGACGCAGAGGTTCAAATTGTCATATCTCCGCGCCTCTGCGCCTCTGCGGTGAATTTTGAGATAGTCTCCTATTCATTCCATCCCATCCACTTCGTCAGCTCGCTGACCGGCTTACGCGGCGACTGGCGCGGGGTCATCGCCGGATAGCCGAGGAAAATTATCGAGACCACGTGGTCATCGTCTCGCAGCCCCAGCCAACGCTTGATCGAGACATCGTAGGCGATGTCGCCGGTGCGCCATTGCGCGCCGAGGCCCATCTCGGTGACCGCCAGCAGAATGTTCTGCACGGCGGCGGCGGTCGCGCAAATCTCCTCGATCTCGACCGTCTTACCATCACGGGTCGGGCTGCAACCAACGATGATTAGCACCGGCGCCCGCAGCGGCTTGGCCCGCTCGCGTCGGAGCTGGTCCTGCGCTTCCGGAGTGTTGGGATCGGCCATCTTCTTAGCTAGAAATTGCGCCATTATTTCGCCGAACTCGTTGCGCGCCTCGCCGGCGACGACAAAGAAGCGCCAGGGATTGGTGACATAATGGTTTGGCGCTCGGATCGCTGCCTCTAGCAGCTTTTCGATCTCCTCACGGGACGGGCGTTGCTCGGCCACCTTGCCGATGCTGGAACGGGTCTTGATCGCTTCCAGGACTTGCAAATTCCACCTCCAGGCGATTTTGGATTTTAGATTTTGGATTTTAGATTTTCGATTAAGAAGAGACGTTTAGCAATTAGTTGCGTTTAGATTGCTTCGCTGCGCTCGCAATGACAGGCTACTTATGGTCATTGCTTCGGCTCGCCTCTGGCGAGCCGAAGCAATCTCAGTCACTACTGATAATGTCATATCAGCTTCTTAACAATTGTAGCCGACTGCTTGGAAAAGTGACCTGAAAACGCGGCGAGAAACGCAGACACACCATTGCGAGAACGCGCACCGGGTAGGGGCGACCCGCCGGGTCGCCCCTACGGCTCTACAGCAAGGTAGGGCAGGGGGAGGATCGGGGTTGGGTGGGGGAAGCTTGTCTCCTGCCGCGTCTCAAGCGGCCCGCAAAAGGGCGGCAGGGGACAAGCCCCCCAGCCGCCCCCCACACCACCCCCTGCCCTACGTCTGGAAATGCCCGACGGGGAGACCCAAAGGTTTTACGGCGCCTGTCCACGCGTTACCACCCGCCGGCTAGCGACTTGAAGACCACCGGCACAAACACCCGATTCATCCCCGACAACTTGGCGACAAAGGCGTCCCAGGCACCCGCTGAGGTCTGACCTGGCAGAGCCCCAAAGGTAATTCCCCCTACATAGACGTTCCCGGATCCGTCAACCGCCACATCATTAGCATAGTCATAGCTTGAGCCGCCAAACTGGCGGGTCCATAGCTCGTTGCCACTGGCGTCGTACTTGCGCACAAAGGCGTCAGTCAAACCCGCTGAGGTCTGACCTGGCAGAGTCCCAGTGGTCAGTCCCGCTACATAGACGTTCCCGGATCCGTCAACTGCCACACCATAAGCTTCGTCATAGCTTGAGCCGCCAAACTGGCGTGTCCATAGCTCGTTGCCGTTGGAGTCGTACTTACGCACAAAGGCGTCGCCGGCACCCGCTGAGGTCTGACCTGGCAGAGTCCCATAGGTAGATCCCGTTATATAGACGTTACCGGATCCGTCAACCGCCACACCAAAAGCATAGTCACTGCTTGAGCTGCCAAACTGGCGGGTCCAGATGATTTCTCCGGCTGCCGCCGGCGCTGCCAGGAGTACAGATCCTCTCGTGAGCATGGCCATCGAGGACGGGGTTGCGGTACCGTTCGGCTGAACAGCGTCCGGCGCCGGCCTCGCCTCTGCGCCGGCCTGGCTCAACAGCAGGCCGGCCGCCGCCAGCAGCAACGCTAGAAGGATGACCAGCCGCCATTGCGCCATTTTCTCGCTCCTCTGGTCAGGATTGGCTGCGCTTTAGTGCGGCTAGCTTATCACGTATGTCAAATTGGGTCTATCCCTGAAGGAAGAGTCAGTTGCGAGCGACCGGCTTGGCTTCCCCCGATCAATACGTCACCAAGGGACGTTTACTACCGCAGAGACGCAGAGGCGCGGAGAATTCCGGAAGTTGATTTTTTCTCTGCGTCTCCGCGCCTCTGCGGTTCCGCCACCCTACCGGAATCAGTTGACCTGGCAGGCTGGTTTCGGTATGAAGTAAGCGGCAAGAATCGTATGAGCAAGCGGAACAGACGATTGAAGGTTACAGTTAAACTATACAGCGACCTCCGCCGGCATCTGCGCGGCCGGCCGGACCCGTTCCAGATCGAGTTGCCGGCCGGCGCCGATGTGGCGACGCTGATCCGCGGCTTGGAGATTGACCCAAGCCGCGATGAGATCACCATCGGCATCAACGGCGAGTTGGGCCAGCCTGACTCAATCCTTTCCGACGGCGACGAAGTCATGCTAGTCTCTCCCATGCAGGGCGGACGAACGGATTTTGGATTAGGTCGTAACTCAATCCAAAATCCAAAATCTAAAATCTAAAATTGACACGGGGACGAAAATGTCGCTTGGATATTGGGGAAAAATACTTCGAGTTGATCTCTCGACCGGCAATATCTGGACCGAGCATCGGTCCGACGAGTGGTACCGCCGCTACGTTGGCGGCCGGCTGATGATCGCCTATTACCTGTTGAACGAGGTTCCAAAAGGAATTGACGCCTTCGACCCGGCGAACCGGCTGATCTTTGCGACCGGGCCGATCACCGGCGTGCCGTTCCCCGGCGCCGGCCGGCACAGCGTCGGCGCTAAGTCGCCGCTGACTGGCGGCTTTGGCGAGGCCGAGGCCGGCGGGTTCTGGGGCGCTGAGCTGAAGAAGGCCGGCTGGGATGGCATCGTTGTAACCGGCAAGGCGGCCAAGCCCACCTACCTCTGGATCAACGAAGACAAGGTTGAGTTGAGGGACGCCTCCCACCTCTGGGGCAAGGTGACCGATCTGGTGGAGGACGCCATCCGCGCCGAGCTTGGTGACAAGCTGGTGCGAGTCGCCCAGATCGGGCCGGCCGGCGAGAACCTGGTCCGCTTCGCCCTGATAGCAAATGATCTGAATGAAGTAGCCGGCCGGACTGGCCTCGGCGCGGTCATGGGATCGAAGAACCTGAAAGCTATCGCCGTCCGCGGCAAGAAGAAGGTGCCGGTAGCAGACTCAAAGAAGTTTCTGGAAACAGCTAAGTGGGTGTCCTCGACGATGGACGAAAATCATCGTAACCTGCACGAATACGGCACCGGCGCGGCGATGATCGGCAAGCAGTTGGAAGGACACTTGATCGTTCACAACTTCCGCGACGGCCAGTGGGCGCCGGTCACCAAGATTGACGCAATCGCGATCAAAAATCAGTTTGTGGACTACATGGATGGCTGCTATGCCTGCTCGGTTCGCTGCAAGAAGCGGGTCAAGATAGAGCAGAACAAGACGAAGGTTGACCCCAAGTTTGGCGGGCCGGAGTATGAAACGCTCGGCGCCATTGCAACCAACCTGGAAATTGATGACCTGATTGCCATCTGCAAGGCCAATGAGATGCTCAACTATCTCGGCATGGACAGCATCTCCTGCGGCGCGACAATCGGTTGGGCGGCTGAGTGCTATGAATTGGGGCTAATCAGCAAGGAGGACACCGGCGGCGTAGAACTGCGCTTCGGCGACGGCCAGCTACTCATGCAGTTGATCGAGGACATCGCCTACCGGCGCGGCTTCGGCGATCTGCTGGCGGAAGGTTCCCTGCGGGCTGCGCGTAAGATCGGACGTGGCACTGAGGATTACGTCGTCCATGTCAAGGGCCTGGAATTGGCGATGCACGATCCGCGAGCTATGGAAGGCATGCGCCGCAACTATCCGGTGACGCCGACCGGCGGCGACCACACCGGCGCCGCGACTATCCGCACCAGCAACCGCAACACCGCCGGCCTCTGCCAGTTCCTCAGGTACGAGGAGCCACTGCTGGTCGAACTGATGCGGGCGGCGACCGGCTGGGACATCACGCTGGATGAGTTGAAAGAGCTTAGCGACCGCGGCCTGACGATGGCCCGGCTCTTCAACCTGCGCGAAGGGTTCACCAAGTCTGATGACCGGCTGCCGAAGCGGTTGCACGAGCCGATCCGCAAAGGCCCACTCAGTAACAAGCGCCTGACCGAAGAGCAGATCCGCCAGGAGGTCGAGGAGTATTACCGCGAGCGCGGTTGGACGGTCGAGGACGGTGTCCCGACGCCGGACACGTTGCAGCGGCTCGGATTGATGGAGCCGGCCTTCAACGCGGCGGTAGCTGGACTGATCTAGTTCAACTGGCGTGAGGGGGCATACCGATGCAAGTTAATCCTCAACAACTGCTAGATGGCGGTTACATCATCTTACGGCAGGTTGTTCCGCCGGCGGAGCTGGACAAACTGCGCACCAGCTATGAAGTTCTGGTCGAAAGGCAGCGGGCAATCTGGGCAGGCGAGCGCAAGCCGGACGACCCGCCGGGTGGCGTCTGGGAAGCCTCGCCACAACCGCGGCTTGTCGCTCATAAACTGATTGACCGGGCCACCGCCAACGCAGTTGAGTTCTGGCTGCATGAGAATACACTTGGCGTCGCCCGCCAACTGATGCGAGCGCCGGAGGTGGCGGTCACCGAGATGTTCATGATGTGCAGTCCAGTGCGTGACCATGGGCCGGCCCGCTGGCACCGCGATACACACCCTGATCACCAGGCCCCGTTAGAGGGCTTGCAGCAGGACCTGTTGGCGAACGGTCCTGCCTATGTGCAATGGAACATCCCGCTCTATGACGATAGTGTGCTCTGGGTTGTACCCGGCAGCCACCGCCGACCTAACACCGAGGAAGAGACCAGCCAGTTGCTTGAAGATCCGCGCAAGCCCTTGCCCGGCGGCATCCCGGTCGAACTCAAGGCTGGTGATGGTGTAGTCTATATAAACCTGATCTTGCATTGGGGAAGCGCCTACAACGCCAAGCTGCGACGGACGATTCACGGCGGACACCGGTCGGTTGGTGGCCCGCTCTTTCCTTACATCTTCAATGGTATCTGGGACCTGGACCGTGGCTTCACTGAACACCTTTCGCCAGCGGCTAGGGCTACATTTGAACGATGCGCCCAACTTCAGGCGAAAGAGCGGGACATGATTGAGTCCATCTTCCGCGCAATGCTCGACAGGGATGCCGCCGCCGTTCTGACCGGACTCGCCGCGCTCCATCCGGGCGAAACTGGTCGAATCGTCTGTATAGTCCTGCTATCCAAGCTAACTACCAGGCTGATGACGCTCAAGCGTCCTGACGTTACCGGACAACCGGTGCCTGAACGCGCACGCGCCATCTCCGTTCATTCGGCGATGCTCAACTTTTATGAGGATATAGCCCGTCGCTTCACTTCGTCAGAGGTTGACACTCTCTGGCAACGGTTCGCCACGCTGGACACCAGACTCCAGTCACCCACCGAGCAAACCGTTCCCTGGTCTCCTTCGGCACCGACTCGGTACGCCGTCTATGAGATGCCGGTCGAATTCGATGTGGAGGACTTCATCGCTAGTTGGAACTAGCCCTAACGGCTGATGCTATGTTAGAGAGTGTGTGAGAAGCGGGCCTGCGTCGCCGGACTCAATTCCGGGCGCTTGGCGAGCGGTC
>JBCLEL010000057.1:0-11242 GCA_038913435.1 Chloroflexota bacterium | reverse complement strand
TTGTCGGGAGAACCCCCGGCTGTTTGGCGTTGCGGGCGGGTGTGATACAGTTAAGGCGGCTCGCTCTGGACGCTCATCGCGGTCATCCTCGAATAGTCGAGCCGATAGGTCAGCTAGATGGATACATTGAAGGCTCGCATCGAACTGGTGAAAGAGCTTCGCCGCAAGGGGATCAAGGACGAGCGAGTGCTGAAAGCCATCGGTGAGACGCCGCGACATCTGTTCCTCCCGCCGGAGCTATCCCACGCCGCCTATGCTGATGAAGCGTTGCCCATCGGTTACCGTCAGACCATCTCTCAACCATACGTCGTCGCGTTGATGACGCAATCGCTGGCGCTGCAATGGCAGGAAAAGGTCCTGGACATTGGAACCGGCTCCGGCTACCAGGCGGCGATACTGGCTCTGCTTTGCGCCGAGGTGGTGACGATTGAGGTCGTGCCGGAGCTATCGGCAGAAGCCCGCCGGCGGCTTGAGACGCTCGGCATCAACAACGTTCAGTTTCTGATCGGCGATGGCGGCAAGGGCGCACTCGATGAAGCGCCATTTGACGGCGTCATCGTGGCGGCAGCCGCGCCCTACACCCCTCAACCGCTGATTGACCAGTTAGCGGAGAATGGCCGGCTGGTCATCCCGATTGGCTCGCGGGAAGACCAGGAGTTGACACTAATAAAAAAGGTTGGCGCTGAACTGCGCAGCGCCAACCTGGGCCTGGTCCGATTTGTGCCGCTTATCGGCCGCTACGGATTTACCGATCCGAATATGCTTTGAGGACTTATTCCTCCAGGTAATCGCGCAGCAGCCGGCTCAAGCGTGGATTGCGTAGCTTGCGAAGGGCTTCCGCCTCGATCTGGCGGGCGCGTTCGCGGGTGACACCCAGCTCAGCGCCAACCTCCTCCAGCGTCCGCCGGCGGCCGTCTTCCAGTCCAAACCTGAGACGTAGCGCCGTCTGCTCGCGCAACGTCAGGTTTTGGAGCACCTCGTCAATCTGCTCCTTCAGCAGTTCCTGAGCGACCAATTCGGCTGGCGCCGGCGTGAGCTGGTCGGGGATGAACTCACCCAGGCTCGATTCTTCGTCCTCGCCGACCTTTGTTTGCAGCGAGATCGGCACCTGGGAAGCTCGGAAGACATCTCGCACCTTGTCCACCGTAAAGCCGGTCGCCTCGGCGATCTCATCCGGCGTGGCCTCGCGGTCATGCTCCTGCTGAAGCCGGCGGGATACCTGGATCAGCTTGTTGATCGTCTCGACCATGTGGACCGGGATGCGGATCGTGCGGGCCTGATCGGCAATAGCGCGGGTGATCGCCTGCCGGATCCACCAGGTTGCGTAGGTCGAGAACTTGTAGCCCCGCCGCCAATCGAACTTTTCGACGGCGCGGTTCAGCCCGATGTTGCCCTCCTGGACCAGGTCCAGTAGGGGGACGCCGCGACCCAAGTAACGCTTCGCCACGCTGACGACTAGCCGCAGGTTGGACTCTATTAGCCGCTTGCGGGCCGCTTCGCCCTGTCGCACCTGCTCGATAAACTGCTTCTTATCTTCTGAGTGGACCGGCCCAGCCGCCATTCGGTCGAGAGCGGCCTTTCCGCGCTCAATCGCCTGCGCCAACTGCACCTCATCTGCGGCTTTCAGCAGCGGGACGCGACTGATCTCGCGCAGGTACAAGGCGGCCGGCGTGCCGGTGGCCGAGTCCTCCGCCGGATACTCTTCTTCGATTTCGCCCGGACCTTCCGGCTCTTCCTCAGCCTCTACTTCTGGCTCAACTGTTACCTCGTCTTCAGGCACAAGGCGTTCGGGTTCTTCGGCCCTCTCTAGCTCTTCTTCTTCCGACTCGGTCCAGGTTTCCAGCTTAGGCTTTCGACTGGTTCTTAAGTCTTCCGGGAACGCGATCATGCCTTCAGTGTCAACATAATTTATTGCCATACGGACTCACCTCCCGGACATTCGGCCTGTCGTCCCATACACTCAGTACTTTCAACGTCGAGCGAGTAGACTTTATTCCCCCGCCGCTTGTCACCGAGGCCGAGACTACGACCCCTCGTTCTATTATCGGATTTGACACGCATATATTTAACCAATTCTGCGTTAGGTTTCTGTAAACGAATTGTTTTGCAAGTGTAATTTGTTAATAGCCGCTTTGCCGGCTGCTTTGTCGGGTTTGGCGGCTCTAGCCGGGTTTGAGACGAATAGACATATATCGCCGCGGCTTCTACAATAGTCCCTAACTTACAACGCTGGAACTGCCATAGTTGGATTCAGGGGAACCAAGCTATGATACCAAAAAACACGGCAAGTGACATTAAATTACTCGCCTTCCGGCTGTCGCAGGCGCCGGCCGAAAGTCAGCGGCCGGCCCTGCGCGGGTTGGAGCCGGGCCAGTCCTATCAGTTCACCAACCCCTACACCGATGAACAAGTGACTTATCAAGGACGCAAGTTGGTTGAGGCCGGCCTGCCGTTCACCCTGGAGGCGAACGGATCGCGGCTTTTACGCTACCGCCCTAAGTAGCGATGACCGGTTGCTCGCCTAAGTTAGCCCTATGGCAACCCACGTCTCGGTTCGATAATGAAGGTGAGAATGATTTCCCGGCATCAGCCGGACGGAGTTGGCTATGCAAATTGATCCAACCGGTAACGTGGCCGCCTTTATGAAGCTATATCAGGGCGTTGACCAAAGCGCCCAGTACGCGGCTGCCGTAGCCAAGAAGGCGCTCGACTCCATGCAGAGTCAGGCCGCCCAGATCATCCAGATGATTAATCCGAATGTGGGCAAGAACGTTGATCTAAAAGGGTGACTGACACCTAACCGCTAAGCGACTATCTCAATATTCACCGCAGTCCTTCGGCGGAAGGATTGAGCCGTATAACTCGATGTTTCTGCCCTCTGTTGCAGTTATCGTAGCGCGGGGCCTTGTGCCCCGCCGCCCAGACGCAGGGGACGAGCCCCTGCGCTAGCGCTACATACTCCTTTGTATGGGCAGTGGTGAGCGAACAGTCTATGCCGCATAGATCAATATTTCTGACCACCGCTGTAGTGTAGGGTAGGTCTCCGAAGGCGACTCGCCTGGGCGAGAGCTTGTCTCCTACAAAATAGGCCCTAAGGCCATATCCTCCTCGAAGATAACCCCACTCCCCGGCCCCATGCGCGAGACAAGCTCGCGCGTTACATCGTTCGTTCTCTAGGGGCGAACCGGCTAGGCTAGATGGCTTATTGTTTCTGCACTCCGCTGTACAAGCTCATCAGCCCAAATTATCAGGACATTTTCAGGCCGGTCGCCGGCTACATAGGGCATTATTGTCACGACCGGGGTGGTCGAATACTGCTTCTGGAAGTTGATGCCTAATCCGGATGAACAATTTAGAATTGTCATTCTGAGGTTGCCTGAGGCGACCGAAGAATCTAGGGATCAGATGCTTCGCTTACGTCAGCATGACAAATGGGTTTATCCGGATTTGGTATGACCGGCTTTCCCCGTTGAAGACTGCCGATTAAGAGGTTATAAATGAACTCGCGTGAGAGGTTCCGTAGAGCAATCTTCTTTGAGAAGCCGGATCGGGCCCCGGTCATGCACCGAACACTGCCGGGCGCCTTTATTAAGTATGGCAGGGAACTGGAAGAGCTGTATGAACGCTATCCCAGCGACGCGCTGCTATCGCCAAAAAGCCGGGCGCCATTCGCCATTTCCGATAGGGTGAGCGAAGGGATGGGGCCGGCTGACCATGCCGTTGACGCCTGGGGTTGCGTCTGGCGCAGCGTCACCGCAGATTATCTCGGCCAGGTCATTGACTGGCCATTGCGAAGCTGGGACCGGCTCGATGACCTCAAAACGCCTGATCCACTCCTGGGAAGCGAGGTGCTTCAGGAGTTGGCCGATTACGTCCAGGCCGACCGACACCAACACTATGTGATCGTGGGCATAAGCCCGTTATGGCATCGTATGACCTACCTACGCGGGTTCGAGGAGATATGCCTGGACCTGGCCGAGGGACCGCCGGAGGTTGCTGTCCTGCGCGATCAGGTCCTAGTCTATGTGCTACGCCAGATCGAGCTTTGGTTAGACGTGAAACAGCACATTGATGGCATCATTATCGGTGACGATTGGGGCACTCAGCAGGCGCTGATGATCCGACCGGAGTTGTGGCGCGGTATGTTCAAAGACGCTTATCGCCGGATCGCTGAGGCGATTCACAGTGGTGGCCTGACCGCTCATTTCCACACCGACGGGGTTACGAAAGAGATTCTCCCAGACCTGATCGAGATTGGCTTCGATGAGGTAAATCCGCAACTGTCTTGCATGGACGTTGAGGAGCTTGGCAGGTTGATCGGCGGCAAGGTCTGCGTCCGGGCCGATCTCGATCGGCAGTGGACGCTGCCGTTCGGCGCGCCGGCTGACGTGAAGGCGCACGCCCTGCGCGCTTTCACCGCTTTCAGCGCCGGCGGCGGCTACGTAGGCTACGGCCAGATCGGCCCCGACGTGCCTTTGGCCAACGCCGAAGCGATGCTCAACGCGTTCTACGAAATGCGCTACGAATAGCCGTTAAGAATCATCCGGCCCGGCGAAGAGGTCGCTTAGGTCCCAGGTTAAGCCGGCGCTGCCGTAGGGCTATATCTCAGTTGGGCTGATTCCTCACCAAATCTCGTTGCCGGTGTTCATCTATAGACTACCCATGCATCTCTATCAGAGATAGTAGGGTTAAATATATCATTGGATGCGGACAGAGGTGAGCCTAATCCAAACGGTATCACATCGCTAAACTAAAAGGGAATACTGCAAGGCTAAGAAAGTGATTACTTCTGCTATATCAGTGCCAAAGGCTACGGTTGCACAGTTCTGTCGTGCCCATCACATCCGCAAACTTGCTCTGTTTGGCTCGGTCCTGCGGGACGATTTCCGGTCGGATAGCGATATAGATGTACTGGTGGAGTTCAAGCCCGGACATGTGCCAGGCTTCACCTTTTTCTCGATGCAGGACGAACTCTCCGCAATCTTTGGTCGGAAAGTTGACCTGAACACGTCAGGGTTTCTTAGTCCCCATATGCGCGACAAGGTTGGACAAGAAGCTGAAGTGTTATATGTCAGCGAGCAATAGAACACGCCTGACTCACATGTTGGCCGGCGGCGCGCTCCTCCTCCGTCAGCAGTTCGTCAAAGCGGCAGTAGTCAATCATCGGCCAGGGACTACGGTCAAACCAGGGAAGCCAAAATAATCAATATCGTTGGTTATCAAGGGGACTTCCAATCTCAGGGCAGTCGCAGCAATCATCGTGTCAATGACACTGGCAGGGCGGCCGCGTCGCCGCCGCTCGTTTAGCAATAATCCGGCTACCCGGGCTATGTCCCGATCCACGGATATTGCAAACATTCCGTTTAGGAATAACTGCGTTGACGCTTCTTCATCCGCCTGCATACCCTGGTACACCTCAGTTTCGGTTATCGCGCTAATCGCCAGTGTTCCTCGGCTTCGCCAGAATGAAAACAGACTCCTTCTACCTTCCCGGCGGCGCAAAAAGTCAACGATGACACTAGTATCTAATAGATAGGCGATTTGGAGATTAGGATTGATTTCTATACTTCTCTAACCTAGCAAGTCGTTTGTTGTCCTCTTCACGTAGACGACGGACAAACTTTACGCTATCCTCTGGCGTTTGCAGATCGGGATGATTCTCGTCAGTCCAAGCACCCCAGCCGATCTCTAGCGCCTTTTCCTGACGCTCCCAAGCTAGCAGGGAGCGAGCAGCATCGGCTATAAACGCACTTAGGCGCCCCTTCAGCACCTGCGCTCGCAGCTCTTCATCCAACTCATCAGACAAAGTAACCGTTATCCTTTTCACAGAGGTCTCCGATCAGAGGGGTCTAGTTCATACTGATAGTAAGATTATATATCGCGTGCGCTGTGCGGAGCCGCTAGTGCTGGAAATTGCCGCTAAAGGTTATTCGGATGGGGTCAACCGTCGTTGGTAGCCGGCGCGAGGTGGCCTTACACTACCAGCAAGCCCCGCCGGCTGGCGATGGCAACCGCCTCGGTCCGGCTAGCCGCGCCCAACTTTGCCAGGATCGAGCTGATATGGAACTTTACGGTGTGCTCGCTGATCTTCAATCGGCCGGCGATCAGCTTGTTCGGCAAACCCTCGGCCACCAGTTGCAGCACCTCGCGCTCGCGGTCGCTAAGGGGCTCTCCCTCGATAGCCGGCTCGATCTGCCCGGAGGACGCCAAGTCTTTCAACCGGCGCGACGTTCCGATGACAGCGGATGGATCAAGGACGATCAGGCCGGCCGCCGCCGAGCGGATGGCGGCAGCTAGCGTTTCGCTGCCCACATCGGCTAAAAGATAGCCGCGTAGGCCGGCTTGTAGGGCGGCATCGAGCTGGTGTTCGTTATACTCCTCTGCCACCATCACAATCGGCAGCCTAGCGGCCTTCGCGCTAAGCGCTGCCATCACGTCTTGCAATGACTCATCTTCGCCGCCAGCCGCCAACACTATGACCTCGGGCCGGCTGTCGGCGATCAGCGCGGCTGTCTCCGAGTCGAGGCCGGCCTCGCCAACGATCTCGATACTCTCGCCGGCCAATTCCAACAGGCTGCGAAGGCCGGTCCTGACCAGCCGGCGCCGGCCGGCGATCATCACTCGAATCGGATGCCCGTTCAACGGTTTACTCAGGCGACGCGGCTAGCATTGTTTGCATATCGAGGCGCTGACCGTCGCGCAGGACGCCGACTTGTACCGTCGTTCCAATCTGCGCCCGGCTGAGAAAGCGATGGACGTCATCTACGTTGCCCACCGGGCTGGCCGTCCAAAGTAACAACGATGTCCCCCGGTTGAATCCCCGCACGCTCGGCGGTGAATTTTGGCATAGCCTCTAACCCCGCTCGCCCGGCGTCACGGTGATTTCGGCTAGCCCGCCGGCCCGGACGATCTGAACCACCGTCGGCTGCCCAATGGTGGCCGCCGTCAACGAGGCTTGCAGGTCCTCCGGGACCGCGATCCGGCGTCCAGCGAATGAGATAACGATGTCACCGACCAACAAGCCGCCCTGGTCAGCCGGGCTGCTTGGTTCAACCCGCAGCGTCATCAGCCCCCATCGCTGCTCCAACTTCAGTTTAGCAGCTAATGTCTCTGGAATCTCGACCGGCTGCGAGCTGAGGCCAAGATAAGCCCGCCGGACCATACCGTGACTTAGTAGCGCCTCAACCATTGGCCGTAGCGCCGCAACCGGTATGGTGACTCCGCCGCCACCCGGCAAGCGAGCGATTTCGACCTCAAACTCCTCAACCTCACGACCATGATGAGGCTCACCCGGCCCCGCTCGGTGGCCGGGCCTATGAAATGGATGGGGAAAGCCGAATCTACGACGTCCAGCCGGCGGCTCGAAGTTCGGCGTCCTTCCTTCCCAGCGAATCACGTCTAGCTGTGATGTGTTCATGCCGACTATCTCGCCGGCCGCGTTGACCAGCGGGCCGCCGGAAAAGCCGGGCAACATCGTCACCTCAGCCCGGACATAGCCGCTCAGAAATCCGCCCCGGCCGGTGCGCCAGGCGCCGCCAACCGCGTTGACGAAGCCGATTGTCGCCGAGGGCGCGCCAAGCTCCGGCCGGCCAACCGCCAGCGCCAGATGCCCGATCTTGACCGAGCCATCCGGCGCAAGCCTGGCTGGTTGAGCGCGGCCGGCCTCGATCTTGAGCGCCGCCAGATCGGTCCCAGGATCGCGCCCGACCAGCCGGGCCGACACGATCCGACCATCGGCCAGGCCAACGCTGATGTCCTCGTCACGCTCGACCACGTGGTCAGCGGTGACGATAGTCCCTTCGGCGTCCCAGACGATGCCGCTAGCCGGCAAGCGCCGGCGGGCGTTCACCTGGACGACGCTGGGGCCGGCCTGGTCGAGCAGGCCGGCCAACTCCTCAGAAAACCTCCCAAGTACACTTTCCACCATTTCCGCAATGCTCCTATCCGTTCTGAGATGATAATTGAAGGCAACCCAGATTGCTTCGGCTCGCCCCAGGCGAGCCTCGCAACGACAGGTCTGCGTCATTGCGAGCGCAGCGAAGCAATCTCATGGTCGCTGCCTTCAACCTAGAGGCTACAAGAGCCGGCCGGCCGGCGCATCAGTAAAACGACTAGGCGATGGCTAGACGTTCGGCTAGTGCTTGGCCACAGTTATTTTGAAATTTGTCACTCTGAGGGCGCGGGCCGAAGAGTCTCGTCGCAGTGGAGATTCTTCGGCTCCGCTACGCTCCGGCTCGTAGCCGCTCAAGTAAAGTAGGTGGCCGGGGTGGCTTTTGTTGCCGAAGGCGAGCAACACGTCAATCGCCGACGATTCCACGGTCTTGATCGTCCGGGTGGCACGCTGTTCGTGTTCTTCCCGGGGAAAGTCCATTTAACCTGGTTGGCGAGGGGATTTGGAGCGGCATAACGGACTCGAACCGTCAGTCTTCTGCTTGGGAAGCAGACGTGTTGCCGTTACACCAATGCCGCTTGCTAATAGGCCATCCTACCACTAGGCCGGCGCAACCTCCATCGGTCTTAGCGGAAGCTGCTCAAGGGCAATATTAGTCAAAGAGTCGCTTCCTAAACGCTCCCTGGCATCTAGAATTTCTAAGCCAATGACGTGACCGTCAGCATCCAAGTCGGCGGTCACTCCATCTTCCAAATCCAGGCTGTCCTCCGGATTTCCGCTACGAAGCTGGATATAAAGTGCATCAGCTTCTGGGTCGTAAGTAATCCTCATATCTCAGCCTAGTCTAGTCTGAACCCGGATCGGGAGTTGCGGATGAAGTGAGAGAGTATATCCCGCTTTCACGAGTTTGAGTGTAGCTGCCATTATCTACCCTGGCTGACCAGGACCCCAACAAAAATAAGGATGAGAACGGCTATGATCCCGCCAACAACTTTAGGGAGCCGCTTCAAACCGTCCTCACGTTGCGGTCCCCTCAGTTTATTCGCCAGCAAGTTAAAGCCGCTGAAGGCGGCAAACACGACTACGCCTATCACGGCTATGCCGAATAAGGCTATCGGCCCATTCCGATACAGGGAAAATACCGATGTCATGACGAACAGAGCTACAACTGCCCAGGCTACGCCCAGTAGCGTTAATCGGATGAGATAGCGCATAGTCGCCCCTGAGCCTTGTTTGAAGACCGAAATGGTCTAATCAAACCGATTTCACCCGAAAGACAAAAGGCGGTCCCGTTCAGCCGGATGGCCTTTTTCACTCTATTGCGGGCGGAATGGATTATTGGAGCGGCATAACGGACTCGAACCGTCAGTCTTCTGCTTGGGAAGCAGACGTGTTGCCGTTACACCAATGCCGCGCTTTTGCCCAATTGTATCAGGTGTTCAACTCGAGGTCCCGGAAGATTCTCTGCGTGACTTGATACATTCGATGAGGTATAGCTTTCCACGTCTGCCAGCATGATTTCTGGCCACGAACAAACAAAAGCATGGGCATGAGATTATGCTATAAAAAATCAGATAAGTGAAAAAACTCGCCCCATGAGCCCCGATGAAAACCATGTATAACCCGCAGCCCAGTATAGTTATGCATCCGGAGATGACACTTATGATAGCGGTCCCAAGAGCGTGATAAGCATCAAATATCGCTGATAATACTTCACGCACGAACTCCCAGCCCTTTTGGTTTTCCGCCAAAGGTCTGTTAATGAATAGTTCCAGATCAACTCTTACGATCGCCTCTATTTGAGACTCATCGGGCTTTTTCTGAGATTGATCGGAGACTGCCTGAGACTGATCGGAAATCACACCGGACTTCTCGAGCACATCCGTGTAATTAATCGCCAACCAAGGCACATTCGTTCCAGGCTGAATCAGCCAGTAGATCGCCCAGTACATTTGCGCGATAATCCACCCGACGATTAACGCAAAACCTGCCAATGCAACAATGCTTCCGTCTGGTTGCGTCCCGACCTTCATTTCCCAAAAGCCTCTGGCATCTCTGATCGAGGGATGTGTATTTTCGACATCGTTCACAACTAGCCAAACAAACCAGACAATCAAGATTAGTGCACCGGGAATCGTCCAGCGAATCAATTGGCTTGCGACCCGCATGCCCTCTAAGACTCCTTAATGCGCTGCATATGACCAAGCCCACATTGTATCTTAAACCCGCAGTGAACCAGCCTGCTAAAATAGCGGCCAATACGACATTAAGTGGTGAGATTGGATTGAACGACGACTATTTGTTAGAACATGGACAGGCGATTCTCTCCGACCGGGTCAAGGTGATCGAAAGCTCCGGCATTCGGCGCGTCTTTGATCTAGGCGCTAAGGCGGTCAACCCGATCAACTTTGCTATCGGCCAGCCGGACTTCCCGACGCCGGCGCCGGTGCGCGAGGCGGCGAAACGGGCCATTGATAGTGGAAAGAACGGGTACACGCCGACTCAGGGAATTGACCCGTTGCGAGCGGCGGTTGCTGAAAAGCTAAACAAAGAAAACTCGATACCCTGCAAGATGGAGGACACGTTGATAACGGCCGGTAGCTCCGGCGGTCTCTTCCTATCTATGGCCGCCGTCTTGAATCCTGGCGACGAGATAATCATCCCGGACCCTTACTTCGTCATTTACATCCAGTTGGCCCGCTTCTTCGGCGCGAAGCCGGTCTTGATTGACACCTACCCGGACTTTCAGATTGATCCCCAGAAGGTTGCCGACGCCATCACCCCGCGAACGAAGGCGATCATCTTAAATACCCCGAACAATCCAACCGGCGCGGTGTATTCACCTGCGACCCTGGAAGCAATCGCCGAGATTGTCGGCAAGCATGGAGTGCTGGTGATCGCTGACGAGGTGTACGAACATTACATCTACGATGGCCTGCGTCATTTCAGCATCGGCAGCGTCTACCCATTCACCGTTACGGTAAACGCCTTTTCCAAGAGTCACGCTTTGACCGGCTGGCGTATCGGCTACGCCGTCGCCCCCCAGCCGATCTTCAATAAGATGGCCGAGCTGCAACAGTACACCTTTGTCTGCGCGCCGTCCTTTGCCCAGGCGGCGATGGCGGCAGTTTCGCCAGCCGGCCCGGCCGAGCAGATTTCTACCTATCATCGGCGGCGGGACCTGATGTATTCGCTGCTCAGTCGGAAATTCAAGGTGACCAGGCCGCAAGGCGCGTTCTACATCATGCCCGATGTGGGCGAGCAAGACTCGACTGAATTCGTCGAACGGGCCATTGCCAGAAATGTCTTGATTATCCCTGGCGCGATCTTCTCATCACGTGGCACCCACAT
>JBCLEL010000056.1:0-11237 GCA_038913435.1 Chloroflexota bacterium | reverse complement strand
TTGAAACGGAATTCCCGAAAATGTCATCTGATTATGCATTAGCTGCATGGCGGGCCATCCGAATTCCAACAGGCCGGCGTGCTAGAATAAACCCGTGTTTTTCTTGCTGGAGGAGCAATGGCTGTAAGGGCTGACACGCCGGCGGGGCCTCAGGGCGCGGCGTCCAACCAGACCATCGGTCAGTCAACCGGCCTGCGTAAACTTCTGCCCCGGTGGTTTCATGTTAGTCCATACCTACTGATTCTCAGCGCGCTGCTTCTCATTGCGCTGGGTCTCCGGATTTATGGCCAGCGATGGGACGATGGCCACCTGTTCCACCCCGACGAACGTCACATTTTTATAGTCACCGAAGGCATCAAGCTGCCGGCTAGCTTTGACCTCAAGCTGTTGCTCAGCCCTGAAAGTCCGCTGAATCCACGCTCCTTTGCATATGGTTCGCTGCCGTTCTATCTGCTGCGTGGAATAGCGGTCCTGCTTGGTGAAATCGGCAAGCTGATCGGCGACCAAGAGCTTAGCCGGATGGGCAACTTCGACCACCTGAGCATTGTTGGCCGCACGCTATCGGCCCTTTTCGACGTTGCCACAATCGCGCTGGTCTATCTGATCGGCCGGCGACTCTACCGACGAGAAGTTGGGCTGCTGGCGGCCGCTTTTGTTACCTTTGCCGCGATCCATATACAACTCTCGCACTTCTACGCCTCCGACACCCCCATGAGCTTCTTCACCACGCTGTCGCTGTTCGCCAGCATATTTCTAATGCGCAGCGATCGGAAACGCTACGCCGTCTTAGCCGGCATCGCCGTCGGGCTGGCGCTCACCTCTAAAATTTCGGCAGCGCCGATTTTGGCAGCGGTGGGGACGGCTCTGTTGCTGCGGATATTCACCGTCGAGGACGAGCGCGGGCGAGTCGCTTTCCGCCGGCCCAACCTCGATCAGATGAACGCTGGAGTTATCCGTATAGTATTGACCGGCCTGGCGACAGCGGCCACCTTTGTGGTCATCGAGCCATACGCCATCATAGACTTCAACCTGTTTTCGCGCCAGGTAGCCGAACAGAGCGCGATGGTACGGGGCATCGCTGACCTCCCCTACACCCGTCAGTACGCAGACAGAACGGCCTATCTCTACTTCCTGGAAAACCTGACGCTGTTTGGCTTAGGCATCCCGCTGGGCCTGGCGGCGATTGCCGGCTGGATCTACGCTATCGTGCGTGTGTTCCGCTCGCCGAGACGGGCCGAGATCGTGCTGCTGGCCTTTGTCATACCTTACTTTCTGATAACCGGCGGCTTTCACGCTAAGTTCTTGCGCTATCTGCTGCCAATCACGCCGGTGTTACTGCTCTTTGCCGCTGACGCTCTTTGGACACTGCGTCGTTGGGCCGGCCAGTGGAAAGCCATCGTGCCGGAGCAAGGACTTGCACCGGCTCTGGCTATGGCGGCGCCGGCCTTGTTGACCGAGGACCGGGCAGATGAGTCCGAGACCTATGACGATGAGTTGCTGACCGACGGTGATGATTACGAGGATGCCGACGTAGAGCCTGAGCCGGAGGCGGACCGTGATGTCGAAAGCGAATACGAAACGGCCGTTGCGGCGATGCCGGAAAACGCTATTCAGCAAGATACGTCGTCGGGTGAGGTTGATGATGAGGACGACCTGAGACTGCCAGCGCCCCTGATCGCTAAGGAAAGCCCGCCTGAAGAAGAATACGCGGTAGGGGCGGTTCGCGAACCGCCCCTACCTGAGCCGCAAGCGCAGATCACGAAAGTGGTTGACCAGGCAGACGGGACGGGCGAACCATTTGACGATGAGTTGGACACCGAGCTTGACGATACCGACCAGGAATGGTTAGAGGAAGAGGAGGACGAGCAGGAACCTGTTGCCGTCCCCTCTCTCGTTGTCAAAGGGTTCGAGGAGACTGACACCAAAATTAACGAAGAAGTAGAGTCAAAAGCGAAAGACTCCACTCAAAACAATCCGCCGGTCAAACCAAAGCCCGCCTCGTTCTCGGCGCCGCTGGTGGTCTATGAACCAGAAAAATTGGCTGACGAAGATGAATCGGAGCCGCAAGAACAGGCAAGTGATCTCGCCGAAGAACCGGATGAGCAGTGGGTTGAAGAACAAAAGGAAGAGGATGTCGTCCAAAAGATCGGTGAAAAAAAGGATGAGGACGAGGATGACATCGCTGAACTGGACGAGCTAGAGCCGGACAAGCCACCGAAGCCTGGCAAGGGTGATCGGTCGCTACCGGCCCGCGATGAATCTGTTATCGAGTTCAGCGAGCCGATCAGACGCAAGCCATTGAACGATGACGAGCTATGGGAGCGTGTTCGCCGGGCCGGCGTTGACGACGAGACGATCCTGGCTGTTCAGGCCAAGGGCCTTTCCCCGCGTCTATTCCTGGATGGCGATGGCGATTCGTCTGATGCAGTCGAGGAAGCGGGCCCGGCTTCAACCTCATTGACTACCGACCAATGGGATGTTGTCCGCCGGTTCGGCGTTGACGAACAGGAGATACGCATCGCCCAGGCGAAGGGCTTTTCGCCGGAGCTATTCCTTGGCCTAACCGGCCCTGAATTCCAGTCAGGCATGGGACAGTCGCCCATTGAAACGCCGACCGTGCCTGACCTAGCCTCAGACGAGGAGGCGTTCTGGGACCAGGCGCGAGCGTCCGGCCTCGACGAAGACTCAATCAGCCAGGCAAAAGCTAAGGGACTGTCACCTTATCTCTTCCTAGGTGAGGATGATGGGCTGCCGGTCCAACCTACTGCTATTGAACCGGTGAAACCAGTCGCTGAGCCGGCGAGCGAGCTATACATAGACGAGCCAGATGCGATAGAGCCGGCCCGACCAAACGAGCCAGCGCCGCTGCCGGCGATTGCCCAGCGCTATCCCTGGTTGGGCCAGGCGATGCGCAGCGGTCTCCTAGAAAAGATAGCAACCGGCCTGATCGGATTTGTCCTGGCGACGACCGCATTCTACGGGCTGGCTTTCGTCAACATGTACTCCGAAGAGCATCCAGCCGCACAGGCGTCTAAGTGGATCTACCAGAACGTGCCGAGCGGGGCGGCATTGGCGACCGAGCACTGGGAAGAAGGCATGCCGGTCGGTGTGATGATTGATGGCCGGCTGTTCAACCCTGGCACTCAGCAGTATCGAAACAACTCGCTAAACTTGTACGAGCCGGACAACCAGAACAAGTACCCCCACATCGTCACTCAGCTCCGCCAGTCCGATTACATCATCTTCTTCAGCAACCGGCTGTACGGCACCATCCCGCGCCTGCCGGAACGCTATCCGCTCAGCACTCGCTACTACCAGCTTCTATTTGGCGAGCAGTTGGGCTACGAGCTGGTTGGCGCATTCACCTCTTATCCAAATCTGTTCGGGATCCGGCTGGTTGATGACACCTTCGGCGACCCTCGGCTGCCAACCCCACGGTTGATAATCCAACAGGCTAGGGCTGGATTGACGATCAACCTGGGCCGAGCGGATGAGAGCTTCACCGTCTATGACCATCCGAAGACGCTCGTCTTCAAGAAGACGCGACAATTGTCTGACCAGGAGTTCCGCGACCTCTTTGGCGCGCAACTGGTCAGCCAGGTGTCGCAGCCTGGCGGTGTAGTAGAAACCGCCAAGTACAAGTCGTTGACGCTCACGCCTGCCCAGCGCGCGCTGGTCGAGGTCGGCGGCACTTTCCGCGAGATGTTCGACCGAAAGAGTCTGGCCAACGCGGTCCCAATCGTCTCGTGGGTGCTTTTGGTCGCCTTGATCGGGATTGCGGCCTTGCCGCTTACCTTCGCAGTGCTCCGCCATTTGCCGGATCGGGGCCTGCTCTTATCACGCACACTTGGCCTGCTGCTCTTGGCCTGGCTGGTCTGGATACTGGTGAACATAGGGTTCACTAACTCAAATTTGACCATAACCGGCGTCTTTGTCCTGATGCTGATGGCCGGCATTTACGGTATCTACCGTCAACGGGCGGCGCTGCTTGATTACTGGCGAGAGAACCGCCGGCTCATCCTGATCGGCGAGGGCGTCTTCTGGGGGGCCTTCGTCCTATTCTTGATGATCCGCCTGGCGAATCCGGACCTTTGGCATCCGGCGCGCGGCGGCGAAAAGCCGATGGACATCGCTTACCTTATGGCGGCTATCAAGACAATCCGCGTTCCGCCCTATGACCCCTGGTTCGCCGGTGGCTATCTGAACTACTACTACTTCGGCCAGGTCATCGTGGCGACACTGATAAAGCTGTCCGGCATCCTGCCGACGATGGCCTATAACCTGGTCGTGCCTTTGCTTTATGCGTTGACCGCATCCGGCGTGTTTTCCGTCGTCTATAACCTGGTGCGCCGGAGCAACCAGGGGCCAATTCGAACGCCGGTAATCGCTGGCCTGTTGGGGGCGCTGCTGGCAACTACCTTGGGCAACCTGGGCGGGTTCGGTCAGATCATTGACCAATTGGGCAGGATCGGCGGCCAAGTCTCTCGCAGCGCGATACCGGGCCTCGGTCAACTGGTGACGGCATTGGTTGGTCTATTTCAGGTGGCAGTCGGCCGTCAACCGTTCCCGATTAACACCGACTGGTATTGGACCAGCACCCGCGTGCTGGAAGGTACTATCAATGAGTTCCCATACTTTACGTTCCTTTATGCTGACCTCCACGCCCACATGATTGGGCTGCCGTTCACCGTACTGGCTTTGGCGGTGGCGGTGAACATCGTCAAATCCGGCTTCGTCAACATCCGGCCGGCCGCGGTCCCCTGGCCCAATGGCGCGCTGCACTTCGCCACGACGTTTGAGTTGCCGAGGGCCGGCCTGCTGAACACCGGCGGATACGCGCTGACCCGGCTGGCTTCGGCGGTCTCGTTGCCGGCCCTGGCGGCACTGGTGACGGCCGGTCTGGTGGTTGGCGCGTTGCAGCCGATCAACTCCTGGGACTATCCCACCTATCTAGGGCTGGTCTCGCTGGCGATGCTGGTCCCATGGTACTTTGCGCCGGAGCGCAACCTGGTTGGGCTGGCGACGACAGCTATCAGGATCGCGGCGGTTGCCGCGTTGAGCTACGTGTTGTACCTTCCGTTTAGCATCTACTTCCAGGGGTTCTACACCGGCGTCCGGCCAATTCCCGACAAGTCGAATGTGGGTGGTTATCTGGTCATTCACGGCGTCTTCCTGGCCGTGATGGTGAGCTATCTACTGCTTGACTTGGGCCGGCGGTACGGACGGTTAGGCGCTCCACGCATGATCGGAATGGTTATCCGCTGGTGGGACCGAGTGCCGCGCGCTCTCCGTTTGCAGCGCCGGCTCAGCAGCGGCAAAGCGGATGCGCGCGGCCTGCTGGGAATCTACCTAGGACTAGGCTTGCTGGTGATCGTCGCGCTAGCCATCGCGCTAAATATGGCGCTGGTCGGCATCGCGTTTGCCGTGCTGGTGTGGGTGGCATTTGCCGCGCTCCAAACCAACCGGCCAGTCGAAGAAGCGTGGGCGCTGGCGCTTTACGGCACCGGCCTGGCGTTGACAATTGTTACCGAACTGGTGGCGATTGACGGCGACATTGGCCGGATGAACACGGTGTTCAAGTTCTACTTGCAGATCTGGATCATGTGGAGCGTCGCGACCGTGGTGGCGCTGGTCGGCGTCAGCCGCTGGCTGGCGCAAGCCGGCATAACGACCCGTCGCGTTTGGTTGGGGCTGCTGATTGCGCTGTTTGTGTGCGCGTCGGTGTACCCGGTCGTTGCAACCTACGCTCGTGTACGCGACCGCTTTTTCATGACCGAGTTGACGCTGGACGGCACTCGCTATATGCAAAATGCAATCTACGTTGACAAGGACCGCCAGCTTCAATTCAAGAATGACCTGGCGGCAATCGAGTGGATTCAGGACAACATCAAAGGCACGCCGACCATTCTGGAGGCCAACACGCCACTGTACCGGTGGGGCTCGCGCATCTCCATCTACACCGGCCTGCCAACGGTCATCGGTTGGGACTGGCACCAGAAGCAGCAGCGGGCCGGCTCCGTCCAAGCGTTCGCGATAGCGATTGACCAGCGAATGCGCGATGTGATCGAGATGTACCAGGCGGCGACGCCGGACCGGACGATGGCGCTGTTGGCCCAATACGGCGTTGACTACGTTTATCTGGGTGAGTTGGAGCGAGCGTACTATCCAGCCGCCCAAGCGAAGTTAGATGGCTTGACCCAGAGTGGCCGGCTGGAAGTTGTCTACGATCAGCAAGGCGTCAAGGTATACAAGGTCAGGGGCTGATCGGGGTTGAACCACAAAGGCACAAAGAAACTAAGAAATCATTTTTGAGTCTCAATATCTTTGTGCCTTAGTGTCTTATACCAATTCACTTTGATAAGACCATAATTCGGCTCATAGAAATTGTCGAAAGATTGGCCTTTTGTGGGTGGCAATCGCCGGCTTAAAAGCCGGGCGCTTGTTATGGGCTTAAAAGCCGGCCTTCAGGCCGTTAGCAAGCGCCCGGACTTTAGTCCGGCGAACGACCCGCCCCACGAAATTACGGTCTATGTTAATGCAATTGGTATTAGTGGTTTAGGTATTTAGCTGAGGGCTGTTTGATTGTTTGAAGCGTTTCGCTGGTATATCGTGCTCCAGCTTTTTGGGCTGGCTGCTTTACCGATTGCCTTGCACTTCTTCCGATTCCTGCCAGACCGAGGCTATGCCTTTGCTCGTCCGCTTGGGCTTTTGCTGGTTGGCTACTTCTTATGGGCCGGCGCTGTCTTTGGCCTCTTGGAAAACCGGCCGGCGACCGTCCTGGTGGTGCTATTGATCGTCGCCGGCGTCTCTTGGACGCTGCTACGATCTCAGATCGCAGTCTTACGGGAAATGTGGCGGAGCAACCGCAGTCATATACTAGCGGTTGAGGGCATCTTTCTGGCCTTCTTCGTCATTTGGACGCTGGTCCGGGCCTACAACCCGGAGATTCAGGCCACCGAAAAGCCGATGGAGTTCGCCTTCCTGAACGCGACCTTGCGCAGCTCCAATCTGCCGCCGACTGACCCCTGGCTGTCTGGTTTCTCTATTAGCTACTACTACTTCGGCTACCTGATCGTGGCGATGGTCACGATGCTATCAATGGTCCCTTCAACCTACGCCTTTAACCTTGCCATCGCGATGCTCTTTGCCCTGACCGCCACCGGCGCCTACTCGGTTGGCTACAACCTGGCCGAAGGCGTCATCCGTGGCCCTGGTGAGGGGGATGGCGCCTCGCGTCCAAAGCGACTGATCGGCCCCTGGGTGGCCGGCGCCGGCGCCGTCTTCGCGCTGCTCATCATGTCGAACTGGGAAATGATATTCGAGTTACTGCACTCGCACGGGATCGGCGCGCCGGCCTTCTGGAATCTTATCGGCATCAAGGACCTCAGCCGGCCCTATTACAGCCCGCAGCTTTTTCCGCTTGACGCTCAGGACAACTGGTGGTGGTTTCGCGCCTCGCGGGTGATTGGCGACTACACCAGCCCGGACGGCAAGGCGCTTGACTACACGATAAACGAGTTCCCTTTCTTCAGCTTCATTCTGGGCGATATGCACCCGCATGTGCTTGCCCTGCCTTTCGTCCTGATGGCGATAGGCTACTCATTGAACCTGCTGCGCTCGAATGTCAGTCTCACGGCCAGATACCTTGTCCGCCGGCCGATTGAGCTTGCTTTCTTGTCTGTCCTGTTTGGCGGACTCTGGTTCTTGAACGCCTGGGATATGTTGACCTACCTTTTCGTGCTGGCGCTGACCTTCACGGTACGGCACAGCTTGGAACAGCCGGGCACGAGTGCCAAATGGATCTACGAGGTATTGGCCATCTTCCTATTCCCCTTGGCTGCGGTAGCCTGGGCCGCGCTGCTTGCATTGGCGCTGGTACGAAAAGTTTTTGGGCTACCGCCTAAAGCCTGGCCTGGCCTGTGGGACTGGTTAGAACGCAGAGTGTCCACTATGTTCTTAATTGTGCTGATAGGTAGCGTGCTAGCCTACTTACCTTTCTATGTGACCTTCCGAACTCAAGCGTCCATTATTCCGGGAGCGGTCCTGGTCGGGACCCAATGGCATCACTTTCTGATCTTCTGGGGGCCGCTCTTGTTCATCTGCGGCTCGCTCCTGGTCGCTCAGATGGCGACCGGCCTGCGCGGCGTGCCGATGCTTTCCAAGCGGGCCAGCAAGGTCATACGTGGGATTCCGGCTTCTGACTGGACGCGGCAATGGTGGGTCTGGCCGGCGGTCATAGCGTTTACGCTGGCCCTATTTGCGCTGCGCGAGTTGGCCGTGTCGCTTGCGATCTCTATAGCGCCGGCCCTACGTCCTCAATTGCCTGGAGACCCGTTTATCCGACTGGCAACCAGAGGGCCAGTGATGGCGCTAGTCGTATTCATAGTGGTTGCCGCGATTGCCCGCGTCTGGCGGTTGATGATCGCCGAGGTGGAGCCGGCGACTGCGGAAAGTCTCGAAGCTGCCCAGCGGCGGACGGGCAGCCATCCTACCCGCCGCCGGCCAACGGCGCTGGAAGCCGGCCGACCGGTTGAGATCGCCGGCGGCGCGGCGGTGGCGTCACTGGCGCGGGAACACATCTTCGCGCTACTCTTGCTCCTCACCGGCTTTCTGTTGATTTTTGGCACCGAGGTTGTGTTCATCCGCGATTTCTTCGGCAACCGGATGAACACCGTCTTCAAGTTGTACTACCAGGCCTGGACGCTGCTGGCGATAGTGGCTGGCTATACGATTTATTACTTCGCCGGCTTCGCCCGGGCCGGCCTGGTTGGACTGAAGCCGTATGTAACTCGCATCTGGCTAGCAATAGCGTTGATCGTGGTGGTGATCGGTCTGATCTATCCGGTTGGCGCTACCCTTTCTAAAACCGGCTACTTCAATCGTCAGCCAACGTTAGACGGCTTCGCCTGGTATGAGCGCATCCGCGCCGATGACTACAGGGCGATCAAGTGGTTGCGCGAAAATGTACAGGGCAATCCGGTTATCCTGGAAGCGACCGGCGGTTCCTACTCCGCCTTTGGTCGCGTATCGGCCAACACCGGCCTGCCGACCCTTTTGGGTTGGGACTTCCACCAGCAGCAGTGGCGCGGCAGCTTCGACGAGCAGGGCAAGCGTAAAGGCGATATTGACATCCTCTTCCGTAGCACCAACATGCGCCAGGTGACCGATCTGATGAACAAGTACAAGATTAAATACGTCTATGTTGGTCCGCTGGAGCGTGATACCTACAGCCGCGACAGCAGCGCCGGCCTCCAGAAGTTTGCCACCTTTATGGATGTGGTCTATAACCAGGACGGCGTGACAATCTATCGTAGTAGAGGTTCAGCCAGCTAGATGCCGTCAACGAAACGTCGCCCGCGCCGGCGCATTGAACGTGGCGACCAGCCTACCGCTCCTCCAATTCCAATTACTGATCTGCTATCGGTAGCCGAGACGACGCCGGCCGAACGTTCCTCGTCGGCAGTCCGTCTCGACCTATGGCAGACTAGCGCATTATTAATCGTTCTCCTGGGTATCCTCCTACGCTGGTGGCAGTTAAACAGCCATCCGCTACAACCAGATGAAGCCGGGCTGGCGATGCGCTCGTGGTCTATCGTGATGGGCAAAGGAAACAATATTGACTATAGCCCACTGCTACTGCACGGAAATGCGCTGTTACTATTCATGTTTGGGGCGAGCGACGTGGTAGTGCGAATCTTGCCGGCCCTGGCCGGCAGCGTCCTCATTCTGTTGCCACTCTGGTTACGCGATTACCTGGGCCGAACCGGCGCTTTGTTGGCGATGCTGTTCCTGGCTATCTCACCCACCATGGTCTTCACCTCCCGGCATAATACCCCGGAGATGTTGACAGCCGCCGCCGGCCTCACGCTGGTCGTCTGCGCGTTGGCCTATCTGGAGCGCCGCAGCGCAACGCCGGTCTACATTGGCGCGGTCGCTTTGGCGCTGCTGGTGGCGTCTGGTTACTCCGCCTACACCTACATCGTGGCATTTGGCTCCTATCTGGCGATCCGAGCCTTAGCAGGCCGGCGGCGGTATGTTCACCAGGCCGGCGCTCTAAGGGCGACCTCCGGCTTTTGGACCGATAGCCAGGCTCAACCGCTCGGTCAGTTGTTGCCTAGCCGGAGCTTGCTTGCCAGGGCCGGCTTGCTCGGTGCCGGCGTCTTCATCGTCGTAACAACAGCCGCTTTGACCAGCCTACGAGTGATTCAGGCAGGATTGGCCAGCCCGCTGGCCAACTGGCTGGCTACTTTCAGCGCATCTGGCTTGGCCGGTCGGGGCGCTCAGTTAGCCACGCTTTCCGTTTACGAAGGGTTGTTGGTAGTTGTAGCGATAGCTGGCATCGTGTACTACCTGAATCGTGGCGCTGCGTTCCACGGTTTTTTGACCTGGTGGATGCTGGTCGGCCTGCTGGTTGGAGTCGCTGGCGGCACGGCGCAGGGCGGCCTACTGGCGGTCGGCTTGGTTCCGGCCGCCTTGCTGGCCGGCGCCGCCGGCGGGGACCTGCTCGACCGCTTGCAAGGACGCTGGCAGAAGCTGAATCTGTTGCTGGTGGCGCTTGTATTGACAGTCCTGGCCGTGGCAACCTATGTCACAACCACATATATGTCCATACCAACGAATCCCGAGCAGATTCGCGCCTATGCGTTTTACGGATTCATTGCGGTGGTCGCCATCTTGATAATTGGCTTTGTTGCCTCGTCAGTGCGTTTCGGTCTCAAGGTCAGCTTGAAATCATTTGCTGCTGTCGGCTTGGTGCTTGGGCTGTTGCTCACCTTCCGAGCTAATAGCCTGCTGAACTTACGGGCAAGCGCCAATCCAAACGAGCTATTCACGCCGGTTGCCACTTCGCCGGACATACGTTCGCTAGTAGATGACTTCGGACAGGTGATGGACGTTCTCTTCCTAAATCGGTTTGAGCAATCGGTGCAACTAGACGAGCGATACCAAGAGTTGCTTATGTGGTATCTGCGCGACTACAAGAGTGTAAATCTCGTGCGTCAGCCGGAAGGAGCGCCGGCGGTGTTTATCACCGACCCGGCGGCTAAGCCGCCGCGTGGCGGCGCCTACGCCGGCCAACGCTATCGGATTGCTACTATGAATCAGGTCCGATTGGGCAGTCTGCCGGAGTTCTGGCGTTGGCTGCTGTACCGAGAGTCGCCCTCGACGCCGGCTGGCCGTGATGTCATAGTTTTCGTCAAGACTCAGGCTCGATGATGAAGAATCCGCAGATTACACAG
>JBCLEL010000055.1:0-11257 GCA_038913435.1 Chloroflexota bacterium | reverse complement strand
CGCCTGCAAAACTGATCCCCCCTAAATCTGAACACTTACGATTTTTGGTGTCACCCGCCCATTTCCTGTTTGAGCCAATCAATATACCTTCCGATACCGTCCGACAAGGCAATCTCAGCGGTGAAGCCAAGTTCAGCCCTGGCTTTCGTCACGTCGGCAAGGTAGCTGTCACCCGGCCGATCCGCCATTGACAGGTCAACCTCCGACTGGCCGCCAGCCGCCTCGACCACCAGTCCGGCCAGTTCAGCAACGGTAGTCCGTCTGCCAGTGGCAACGTTATATGCCTGCCAACCGGCCTTGTCACGTTCCAGCGCCGTAAGAACCGCCCGCGCCACATCCTCGACGTGGACGAAATCCCTTGCCTGCCGATTGTACACAACCAGCTTTTCCCCGGCCAACGCTCGGTGGGCGAAGATCGCCACTACGCCGCTGCCGCTGGCCCGGGGCGACTGCCCCGGTCCATAGACCGAGAAGAAGCGTAGCGCGGTCACCGGCGACTCGTATAGCTGGCTGTACATCTTCCCCCACAGCTCAGCCGTCAGCTTGGAGTAGCCGTAGGCGTCAGTCGGCGGCGCTGTCGCGCCTTCCTCTTTAAGCGGGTGCTCAGCGGGATGATAAACTCTCATCGAAGAGGCAAGCACGATTCGGCAACGTTGAACCCGGGCGACCTCCAGCGCCCGCAACGTGCCAACGGCGTTGACCAACAAGAAGTGGGCCGGATCGTCGTTGGAAGCGCCGGCGTCGGCCAAGCCGGCCAGATGGATTATCGCATCAACGGCCGGCGCGTCGGCTGGCGAAAGCCTGGTCACATCAATGTTCAGATCGGCGTTGCTGCGAGCCAGGGTCACGACCCGGTGGCCGGCCAGTCGCAATGCCTTGCCAACGTGCCGACCGATGAAGCCGGTTGCGCCGGTCAGCAGGATTTTCAAGGGGTCAGCCGCGCCAGAAAATAGTCAAGGGTCTCGGCTAGACCCTCCTCTAACGTCTTCTGCGGGCGAAAGCCGAGCCGGTCCAACCGCGACCTGATCTTCGGCGTCACCGCCTCGCCAGAAGGAACAGCTTTCATTTCAATCTCGACTGGCTGGCCACGCTGGCCGGCCTGGACGGCGACGATCTGCGCGATCTGGTCAATCCTAGTCACAATCGGAGCAGCGTTGAACACCTGATACCCAGGTTTGGCAAGCCGCTCGGCGGCGAATATCAACGCTCGCGCCGCGTCGCCGACGTGCACGGCGCCAAGCCAGCTACCTGAGCCGACTACTATCTTTTCACTCCGGACCGCTTGCAGCGCGAACTTGTTTGGCGCGGTCATAAAGCGATAGTCGGTCTTCATCACCGGGCTGACGCCGAAGGTGAGGCCCAACCGCAGTGAGAGGCCGGCCAGTTTCCCGTCGGCGCAGTGCATCTCCAGCAGCTTTTCGGCGTAACACTTTGAAAGGTGGCTCAGATCAGCGAACCTGCCATACGGCGTGCGCTCGTTCACTCTAGCCGGCAGGGGATCGCCGTACACCCTGGTCGAGCTAGCGTAAACCAAGCAATTAACCCCATACCGGCGGGCAACCTCGCAGACTAGGCGTGGGCCGCGCAGGTTGGTCTCCTCGGTGTACTCCGGCGTCGCGGCCGCCGGATTGCCGCTGGCCTGGGCCGCCAGATTAAACACCGCTTGTAGCGGCTTGGCTGCCGCAAACGCCCGGTCGAGATCGTCCGAAGAGGTGACGCTTCCCTGGATAAACTTGAAAGCGGGGTTATTGGCAAAGTTGCGTAGGGCCTGCTCATCGGTGGAGAAGAGGTTATCAAAGGCGACGACCTCGTAGCCCTGGGCAAGCAGTTGGCGGACCAGTTCAGCGCCAATGTAGCCGGCGCCGAGCACTAAGTAGGCCAATTGTAAGTTGGGGCGTTCAAAAGCCGGTTGATCCGATCCAGATCAAACGCCTCAGGATCGAATGGTTCGCCGAGCCATTCGATCTTATCTTCGTACTCCGGATCGTTGGGGTTCTGGATAACATCAAGCAAATGAGCATAACTCCAGATGCCGCCGCAGTCCTCGGGGGGACAAGCGCGTTTGCCCGCAATACAGACGGGATAGCGTACCCCTGCCTCGGCCGGCAGAATTTTCTCGACCAGGATCATATGCTCCCAACTATCGCCGAAATCATACTCGTAGATAAATTTGGCCTTCTCGCCGGAAACCACCTGACTCAATTTTGCTCTTCGGTCGCTTCTCATTTCAAGACCGTAGTCCGGATGAGGTTCGCCAAAATCGACGCCTCCAACGGTGAAGTGGTGGAGATGGTCATCATCCCATCCCATGACCACCTGGAGAATCTGATGTAGCTTGTGCAGACTGATGCCGCCGGCGACCTGGACCCGGCGCCAGATTGGCGGCTTGATACCCTTGAGTGTTACCTTGAGCTGATAGATGGATTCATTCACCGGGGGATGCCTTGACGTTGCCATTGAGTCCTCCCTTTTTCGCACCAGTTTGGCAGCCATTGCTCAGAGGCCAATAGTTTAAGGCGCCGCCGCGTCAAAGCCCAAGATGATGGTGATGTCGGCGTTGCCTGCCGCTGGCTGGTTGGTGCGGATGGCGCTCGACGGCACGCCAAGCAGCTTGGCGATGTCCTCTGCCTCGGTTCGGCGCGGGCCATGCACCATGATGATCGTTTTAGCGTAGTCATTGCGCACGGCTTGGGCTACTTCTATCGCCTCGTAGCCATGCTGCTCCAACGCCTCAGCAGTAGTTGCGGCGAATAGGTTTCGAGTTGTCCCATTGAGCACCCTCACCTTCCGGTTCGACTTGCCCTCAGCGGTCGGCGAAACCTTCGCCACTGCGCTTGGTGTGGCAGTGGCAACAGCCGTGGGTGTCGCCACCGGAGCGTCATTAAAAACTTCTTGCATCACCTTGCGTATCTTTTCGCGGTCCGGCACCAGCACTGTTCCATCCCGATTCACGTCTATGACCATCGTACTGTCAATGGTGCGGCTGACGATATGGTCAAGATCTATTCGGCGCGCCAGCGACGCCAGCGCGATCATATCGGTGGGCGAAATGTCGGTAGCGACCGCCCCACGCACGATGCCTATAAGCTGCGGTATCTTCGGAATAATATTCAGATTTAGGGCCTCATTGCGGGCGGCCAAGAGCACCTGCTGCTGCCGGCGCATGCGACCAAAGTCGCTTTCACTATGCCGCGAGCGGGCGAAACGCAACGCGGAGATGCCATCCATGTGTTGCACGCCGGCTGGCACATAGACGCGAATGATGCCGTAGTTCTCGTTGGGATACTCGTCATCCTTGATCGGCCGGCGAACATCAACGGTGATGCCACCGATGGTGTCAATCAGCTTCTCAAATCCGTGGAAATCAACGCGCGCGTAGTAGTCCACCTTGACGCCAAAGTTGTATTCGATTGTCTTACGGACAGTGGCCGGCCCTTCACCCTTCTTTTGCGATTCACCCAGAAAATGAGCCGTGTTGATCTTGTTGCTGCTGTAACCGGGAATCGGCACCCATAGGTCGCGCGGTATTGATAGCATTCCGGCCGTGTCATTGGCCGGATTGATCGTCAGCAAGATCATAGTATCGGAGCGAGTAGGTTGCCCCACCTCATCTGAACGCTGGTCTATACCCAGAAGCAGGATGGTGACCCGGTCTTGTCCCTCCCAGGTCGGCAACTCAGGCTCGGGAGGCGCACCGATGCTGGTCTGAGGCGGCGGCTTCACAGTCAGGTTGATGAATGGTATGGTTGCCGACGGCACGCGCACAAAGATGCCGCCTACCGTAACCAGAAAGATAAATCCGAAAAATATCCCACCCAGGGCAAATAGGATGGAAAAGATAGCTAGTAAGATCGTCTTGATAAGCGACCGACTGGCCGACTTGACACTGTTGTTTAGACTCGGGCCTGCCGGACGGCGGCGCTTCAACATAAACAACTCGTTCGCTTCTCCCCAGAACTCGACGAAGATTCTAGCACAAGGTGGCTAGGCCATAAGGAACGCCAGGAGAGGAGCTTCTACCAACAACCGGGGCCATACATACGTAGGGGCAGACCTGTGTGTCCGCCTTTCATGCGCCGGGCCATTGGGCAATCACCTAGGATTGCCTTTACGATTATGAAGCCGGCAACCCCCGATTGTTGTCAGAATCAGGAGAGGCGGCGCGACCATTTTTGCAGCCCAGGTATACATACAAAGTGAAAAGTTCCTTGCGCTGTGAAGCGAAAATGCAATGAACGCTCTGGCAGTTGACCTCTATGCCCTCACGATGACCGAGGTCTACCTGCGCGACGGAGTAACCGGGCCGGCCACCTTCAGCTTATTCGCCCGCAAGCTGCCGGCGGATAGAGGCTACCTGATCGCGGCCGGCCTGGAGGCGGTCATCGAGTTCCTGCAAGGCTGGCGCTTCAGCCAGCAAGACCTGGACTATCTGGACAGCCTCGGCAAGTTCAGCAAGGATACCCTGGACTATCTGGCGCGAGTCCGATTCGACGGCGAATTGAGGGCGACGCCGGAGGGACGGGCCTTTTTTGCCGACGAGCCAATCATTGAGGTGACTGCGCCGATACCCGTTGCCCAACTGCTGGAAGCGGCCCTCATCAACCTGGTACAACTGCCCAGCTTGATCGCGACGAAGGCAAGCCGTTGCGTCGAGGCCGCCCAGGGCCGAACGGTCGTGGACTTCGCGCTGCGCCGCACACAAGGGATCGAGGCCGGCCTGGCGGTGGCCCGGGCCAGCTACTTAGCCGGCGCCGCTGCTACCAGCAACGTCTGGGCCGGCCAGCGTTATGGGATTCCTGTCGCTGGGACTATCGCCCACTCTTTCATCCAAGCCTTTCCCGACGAATTGGCCGCCTTTCGCGCCTACGCTCGTGTCTATCCGGACGGTGGCACGCTGCTGGTTGACACCTACGACAGCGAGCGCGGAATTGCCAACGCCATCACCGTGGCAAAGGAACTGGAACAAGCGGGTCGCCGGCTAGGGGCAATCAGGTTGGACAGCGGCGACCTACTAGCCCTCAGCCAGCTCGCGAGAAGGGAGCTAGATCAGGCCGGCCTGCACTATGTTCAAATCTTTGCCAGCGGTGGCCTCGACGAGTACGAGATCGAACGGCTGGTGACCGCTGGCGCGAAGATTGACGGGTTCGGCGTTGGCACTAAACTCGGCGTATCGTACGACGCGCCGGCGCTAGACCTCGTTTACAAGCTGGTCAGCTACAACGGCCGGCCGGTGTTGAAGCTCAGCCCCGACAAGCAGACCTGGATCGGTGCTAAGCAGGTATGGAGGCGTTCGGGGCCGCATGGCGTCTTCGTTGGCGATGTGCTTTCGCTGGCCGATGAACCAGCGCCGGACGCCGAGCCGCTTTTGGAGACGGTGATGAGCCGGGGCAAACTGGTGACGCCTTTGCCAACGTTGGTCGAAGCACGCGAGCGTTGCAAAGAGGAGATTAGCCGGCTGCCGGTCGGCCTGCGGCGCTTGCGCCAGCCGGACCAGTATCACATCGAGATAAGCGCCCGCCTGCGTTCTGAGCAGCAGTCAACCGAAGCGGAGGTCCGCCGGCGGGAGGGACTAACATAAGCTCACACCGGCCGGTCAAAGTCCCTTCTCCCTCTAGGAGAAGGTTAGGATGAGGGCGGCGCCTGATTTAGCACCATGCCGCTTTATCAACCAGGTTTGCCGGCGTCCGGCCGCTGGCGAAGCGACGGATATTGCTAGCAGCCAGTTCCAGCCGGCGGCGCTGGAAATGCGGCGAGCGGCCGGCGGTGTGCGGCGTGATGATGACGTTAGGCATCGTCCATAGCTCGCTGTCCTCCGGCAACGGCTCGACCTCGAAGACATCGAGGGCGGCGCCGGCGATCCTTCCCTCTTTCAAGGCAGCCGTCAACGCAGCCAGCGAGACGATTACCCCTCTACCTACGTTAATCAGATAGGCGCTTGGCTTCATGGTGGTGAAGCGGGCGGAGTCGAATAGACGCTCGCTGGTCGGCGTGTGCGGCGCGGTGATGGCGACAAAATCAGACTGAGCCAACATCTCGTCCAGCCCGTCAAGCGTCCACAGCTTGTCCACGACTGGTGGCCGGCTTATCTCTCGCAGATCGGTTGCCAGCACGCGCATGCCAATTACCTTAGCCCGTTCAGCTACGGCGGTCCCAATGCCACCAAGCCCAACAATTCCGAGCGTCTGATCTGCTAGATGGATCACTTCAAAGGGGTCGCCACTGGCCCAGCGACGTTCCATCTGCGCCCGAATGTAAACATGTAATCCCCGCGCAAAACACAAGATGTACCCTATCACATGGTCGGCGATGTGATCGCTGAATATGCCGCGCATGTTGCTGACCTTCACCGGATGGGCGATCAGCTCCGGGAAGACGCGGCCCTCCATCGAGGCGGTTGGCAACTGGATCCATCGCAGCTTCTGGCCGGCGGCAAGCATCTTGGGCTTGATAAGGCCATAGAGGGCATCGCAATCGGCTATCCGCTCGATCGCCTCATCTTCCGACGAAGCGACGACAACTTCGGCGTCGCCGGCCGCTGCCCGCAGGACATCAAGCTCCTCGGTTGGCGGTATCGGATAGAGTAAGATTTTCATGTTTGAACCATCCTGTGTTCATGAGTAGTCCTCTGGATTCATAGTGGGTAAACCAGCCCAGGCTGCAGCCTCAATCAGTCTGCGGTCGGCAGTCACAAAGCTGCCGGTGGCGATACCGCGTCGGCGGGCGCGAGCAAATGACCATCGTGCCGTGGCAAGATGGATCGCATCCAACGCCCGCAATCGCACTGACGACGAACCCGTGAGGAGCAATCCCGCTGCCTCATTCACAATGCGTCGAGTGAGCGCCAGTACGGCGTATCTTGGTGTATCTTCAAGAAAAAGTGCGAATATATTATCTCTGTGCTGAAGGGCAAGGTTGCCTTCGCGCGTGCGACGGGCTAGCACCGATGCGAACTCCGCCACAGCAAGATGCGAGATAGTGACCGACTCGGAGGAGAAGAGCGCATTAATCCAATCCGAGCCGGCCTCCGGCAGGTAATATTTGATAACGGCGCTGGTGTCCACATAGTAAAGGGGCATCTGGCTTAAATCCGGTCCTCCCGCTCCTCCGCTAAAGTTGCCGATAGTGGCGGATTGAGCCTCGGCAACAATTTCATCAACTCCTCTCGCTTAGGAAGTCCGGGTCTCGGGCGAACTTCAGGAGGAAACTGGCTGGGATCAATTTCAACCACCAAGTCACCCAGAATGGTACGGATATGCCGCACTTGCTCCATCAAAGAGTCTTTCTCCCGACCTGCTTCCTCCTCACCGTCAACCGTCTCATTCAAAGCGGTAACTATCAATTGGTTCAGCGATGTCCCCGCTTTCTGGGAGGCGACGCGAAGGCGTTGGTGCAATTCATCTGGCAATCGAAGGGTTACCCTAGTCATCACGCTGCCCACCACAGATTTATTTGACACTATGATGTCATCATTATAGCGCCGTTGGCGCTCGCGCAACCGGCGATTCGGGTAGTTATCGGCGCTGGGCCGACAGCTGTGGGATAATCCCCGTTGATCGAAGGGCCCACAATCGGTTTCAAGACGAGGAACATGCGGCGACTCAGGCCAGGCCGCTCGTCAATCGGGCGGCTATTTTTTGAACGAACGCCGATTTTCACCCCCCTGATGAGTGGAAAGTACCGGCTGTTGTGGAGCGCCAGCGCCTGCTGGTACACCGCCCGTTGGATTGACCGGCTGGCGCTAGGTTGGCTGGCCCTCGAGTTGACCAACTCGGTCTGGCAGGTCGCCTTAATCACCTTTTACCGCAACCTTCCCTTGCTGGCGCTTGGCATCTTCGGTGGCGCGCTGGGCGACCGCTGGGGCCGCCGGCAGATAATGCTGACCGCTCAGACGATTAGCGTGATCGTGGCTTCTTCCATGACGCTGCTTTTGGTCGTCAATCGAATGAACTTTGACCTTGCCGTCGCCGGCGCTTTGCTTCTCGGAATATCCACCGCCATTGACTGGCCTTCGCGACGGGCGATCCTACCGGAAACAGTCGCCAAGAAGCGTCTCATGAACGCTGTGATGCTTGACTATATTACGAGCACGCTAGCCCGCGCGGTCGGGCCTTTGATCGCCGGGGTGCTCATCGCCACTGCTGGCATGGTTTGGGCGTTCACGGCGTTAGCGGTATTACACTTAACCGGCTTGCTAATTCTACGCCGGCTGGAGGTAAACGAGCCAAAGCCGATAGACGCCACATCAATTTCCCCCTGGAAAACGTTGGTGGATGGCTTATATTACGTGCGCCAAACTGGAGTATTGTTTGGCGTTCTTATGATTACTGTAGTCTTGAACCTGCTAGTTTTTCCCTACCAGAGCGTGTTGCCGGTTATCGCTCGCGACGTCCTGAGAACTGACGCCAGCGGACTCGGCCTGCTAACCGCAAGCGAGGCTATTGGCGGGCTCCTTGGCGGGCTGACAATCGCCGCTATCCGCCTCCGAGGCCAGCATGGTTGGATATTCATCGGTGGCTCGGTCACATTAGGCATGCTGGTGATCCTGTTCGCCACTTCGAACGTGTATGCCCTATCGGTCGGTATCCTATTGATAAGTGGACTAGCCAGCACCGGTTTCGGCTCGATGCAATCGGCGATTATCCTGGAGGCGTCGTCGAGCGAGATGCGGACGCGAGCAACCGGAGCGTTGACGGTTGCCATCGGGGCCGGCCCGATTGGCGCCCTGATCGTTGGGCAGTTGGCAAGCCACATTGGTGTCCAGCTAGCAATCATCGCGTGTTGCGCGGCGGGGACGCTGGTGGCCGGCTGGATCGCCTGGTCGCTGCCGGCCTTGCGGCGGCATTGAACCTCCCATCAGGCAATAGCGGCTACTGGCCATACACCAGCGTATTTGGATAGTTGTCCTTCCAGCCAAACCAGAACGCTGTAGTGAACGGCACTTTCGTCAGGGCCTTGTCTTTGAGCGGGCCGGCGATGGCCTGGCCGGTTAGCTTGTTCCAGGTGGTGCTGGTTTCCTTATCTTTAATGTTATTGCCATCCCCAGTGACCGCCTCGAAGGTCAGTGTCTTACCTTCGATAGTCCGTTCAAAGACGGCGGCGGCGCTGGTGGTGACATCGAAGGTGATAAGCAAATCCTTGCCGCTGACCGTGTGGTTCAGGACTGGCGTCTTCTCCAGCACGCTGTAGGAGTAAGCGATTGACGTGCCACCGACTCGCACGCCGATAACGCGCTGCTTGGTCGGCAGGCGATTGTCTTTTACCGTCTCGCCTACAATGCCAGCTTCGCTTGACTCGTAATAGCTCTGGTACACGTCGTAGGTAAAGGCCGGCTTCGATAGCGCGAGGGTGTTTGGATAGCGCTCGCGCCACTCTTTCCAGGTCATGGCGCTCGATGCCAGATGTTGCAGCCTGGTTCCCTTCAGCGGGCCGGTCAATGCCTCGCCCAACAACTGGCTCCATTCGCTGCCGGTCTGATGATCGTACATGACGAGGGTGTTGCGCAGCAGCTTGCCGGATACGCCGAAGGTGTAAACCTTGCTGCCAATCTCTCTGGCATACACGATGCCGGTGTAGCATAGCGGTCACCAGGTCACCGCGATCTTGTTGCCGGCTACCTCGTCATTGACAATCTCGTGATGATTCAGATGAACTGTTGAGTAAGCGTGCGCCTGGCCCTCAATCTCGACGCCGATTATCGGCTCGCTATCGGCGTACAGCTTGTTCGCTTCACTTACACTGAGAAACTCCGGCTCAAGTATCGCCGGTATCGCGTCGCGAGGGAGCACGGTCTGGATCTCCTCGGCGGTGGGCCGGCTGTAGGACTTGGCCGGCGGTTGAGGCGCCGGCGCTTTCGCTTCAGGCTCGGCGCTACAGCCGGCGAGCAGTAGCCATGTCAAAGCAAATAGCGGTAAAAGTCTTAACCACATCGTCTGGCAGCTCCACCATTACAAACACCAGCCGTCCACCCGCTTTGGTTAGGAGTCCGTATCGCGCGCCGCCGGCGGACGGCCACCGAAAGATGGAAATGTATCGCTGCGCTGTAGGGGCGTATTGCAATACGCCCCGGGCGCATCAAGTTAAGCAACATTAGTCGGTTTGGCAGCGAACAATCGCCGCTCCCGGGCAACCCTCATCCCCTTGATCCCCTTCTCCCGTGCGCGGTAGAAGGGGAATTTCTACTGGGGGACACCCCCAGACCCCCGACCGAGGGGACTTTTGTCCCCTCGGCGCTCCCCCTCATATTCAAAACAGGGACAAATCCCCTCGAACCTGAACCATTACCGAGAGGTTGCCTTACATTCATCCTTAGGCTGATGCCTATGGGGCGTATTGCACGCCCCTACAAAGCCGTCGAATGCTATTTTCGGATCGGTGGTTTGTGAACTGCTCCTTTCCTACTTACGCACAAACTTCTGGATCCGGTCCTCGCCAATCACCTCGCTGATGTAAAGGTTTCCATGTGAGTCGGCCCAAATTGAATGTGGCGCATCGCGGAACTGGCCCGGCGCCTCGCCCTGCTCGCCCCACTGCGCCAGCACGGCGCCGTCAAGCGTCATCACCCTGATCCGCCGGCCTCCCTCTGCAATGTAGACGGTATCATCTTTATCAATGAACAGCTGGTTGGGCGATAGCAGTCCGGTCCATTCGGTCAGGTACTCGCCAGTGGCTGAGAAGATCTCGACCCGATTGTTGGTGCGGTCGGTGACATACACGCGATTACTGCGGTCAACCCAGATGGAGTGGGGTAACAAGAACTGTCCCGGCCCGCTGCCCGTCTCACCCCAAGAGCCTAGCAACTTTCCATCGGCGCTGAAGCGGTGCCAGCGATTCTGGCCGTAACCATCCGAGACGAACAGATCGCCCGACGGAGCGACGACGGCCCAGCTTGGCTTGTTGAACGGCGTGCCCGGAGCGCCGGTCTGGCCGGGAGTCCCCAGGGTCTGCAACAGGCGCCCTTCGGAGGTGAAATGACGCACAGTGTGATCGCCGGTATCGGTAGTCCAGAGAGTATCGTCCGGCCCAATCCAGACGCCATGCGGAATCTTGAATATATCCTGTCCCCACCGGCTCAACAGCGCGCCGTCAGCGTCGAAGACCAGCATCACCGGATCAGGAGTCCGGTGGAAAACATAGACTCGATCCCGCGAGTCAACGGCGACCGATGAGACCAGCCCTAGCTTTGGCCGGCCCGGCCCGTGGCCCCAGTTCTCGACTACCTCGTAGCGATATTTGCCCTTACCAAAAACCAGTTCCATAA
>JBCLEL010000054.1:0-11310 GCA_038913435.1 Chloroflexota bacterium | reverse complement strand
AAGCTGAAAATCCCAAGGCCCAGAAGATAGTCGAGATGCTTTTCCCGGTGACCGGTCCCCGCCGGCTGGACCAGTTTGAGGCGCTCGACCCGGAGTTCCGCCGGCTGTTCGAGGACTTTGTCTATGGCGGGATGTACGCCCGCCAGGTGCTAGACCAGAAGACGCGCGAGCTTTGCGCGCTGGCGGCGTTAGTCGTCCTCGCCCGCAACAATCAGATCGAGTCGCACATCCGCGCTTCGCTCAACGCCGGCGCCACTCGTCAGGAGATCAAAGAGGTCATCTTGCAGATGATGGTCTATGGCGGCGCGCCGGTCACCCTGAACGGCATACAGGTGATGGAGCGGCTGCTGAACGAAATGGACAGCCAGGCCGGCGCCGGCCGGGCGTAGGATGCTTTATGGCCGATAAGACCTTAAAAGTTATGGTACGACCCTGGGGGTGACTATCTGGAGGTCGTATTCGAGCAAAAGGAAGGCTATTTTCGTGAAACGGAAGATGACCGAGTCATGGAGAAAATAGATAGCCAGGGCAACCTGCTGGGCTTCTCTATCCTAAAAGTGAGTTCGCTGAAGGGCGCTCCGCTTGAGGTGGGACTGACCCAGGGGCGGCCTTCGGCGTCCCAGTAAGTTGGACCGCGTATTTTTGGTTATCGGCGCGCTGTCGGCTTTTGTTGCAGTAGCGGCCGGCGCATTTGGCGCGCACTCGCTGCGTGGCCGGCTACCCGCCGACCTGCTCGACGTGTTCGAGACCGGCGTCCGCTACCAGATGTACCACGCGCTGGCGCTGCTGGGGGTGGCCTGGGCGGTCGGCCGTTGGCCCGGCTCGACGGCAAGCTGGGCCGGCTGGCTGTTTGCCGCCGGCACGGTGATATTCTCCGGCAGCCTGTACGTGCTCAGCTTGACCGGCCAGCGATGGCTGGGGGCTATCACGCCGGTCGGTGGCATCACGCTGCTAGCCGGCTGGTTGCTGTTGGCCTGGGCCGCCTGGCGCGGCTAGGCCGGCGACTGCAACATCGCTCCTATTCGTCCGCCGGCGCATCAGCCTTTTAAGTAGCGCCGGGCCCAATGCAGTTTCGTGACGTGATGGCTCGGAAATCCTTCGTGTGCGCCGTAGGGAAAGATCACGATCTCTTTAGTCCCAGTGATCCGATTATAGGTGCCAAATACGGTGGACGGTGGACAGACCAGGTCTTGCAGCCCCACATGTCATCAGGACAGGGCAACGAATCCGGTCGGCGAGATTCAGGTTGTCGAAGTAGCTCAGCGTCTTGAAGACTTGCTCAACCTGGTCGGGGTTCCGGTTGCAGTAGAGGGCGATCTCCTGGTAAGGGTCGCGGTCGGTCACTTCTAGGGCGCGGCGGAAGTGGCAGAGGAACGGCACGTCCGCCATCGCCAACTTGGGTCGAGCGTCGAGCGCCGCCACCGCTAAAGTCAGACCGCCTCCCTGGCTACCGCCAGTCACCCCAATTCGGTCGGCATCTACCTCCGGTCGGGACGCGACAAGGTCGAGCGCCCGAACGCAGTCCACGTAGGCCCCGCGATAGTAATATTCCTCTGGCGATAGAATTCCTTGGGTCATCCAGCCCTTAATGTGACCACCACTATAGACCGCCGGGTCCGTGCTTTCACCACCTTGACCCCGCGCGTCAATCGCAAATACTGCATAGCCTTGAAGCGCCCAGCCGAGGTAGTCCTGGACAGCCCCTTTGCTTCCAGAGTAGCCGTGGTAAAACACCAGCGCAGGTAGTCCTTGGCCGCCGGCTCGCGCCAGGTATAGGCCGGCAATCCGCGCGCCGCGCCAGCCGTCGTAGCGCACCTTGAAGATATTTAGGCCGTCAACCGGGTAATCCATCGGCGTTAGCTCGGCGTTGAGCGGACTGGCCTGGGACTCAGCCAGCGTTCGGCTCCAAAATGAGTCGAAGTCGGCAGCGCTATTCGGAGGAGGCTGATAGTCGCGCAGATTCTCAAGTGGCAAATCAATGATCGGCATGGTTGACTCCTTTCCAGCTTTGTAGCGCCTAGCATAACAAATGGAGGCGCTCAGAGCGATGCCCTTCAAATGTCCCGCTATTTACAGCGGTGAGCATCCTTCGGCTGAAGGACGCACCGGGCGGGCGTTTCGCCCGCTGCCAGCATTTTAACTAACAAGCGCATAAACAATCGGGGTCTTCTATCCGAGATTGGTGTCGTCCTTGCCTTTGGCAAGGATGGCGAAAGCGAGCAAACCGGCAATGCCGTGTAGCTCAACGTTTCTGCCCTAAGCTGTAGGGGGACTGCGAGGTAAACGCAATCTCGGCGCATTGGGCCGTCTCTACTAATGGAGCCGGCCGGCCCCTTGGCCAAGGGGCCGGCCGGCAATTGACCGAGGAATCTGAGCTGCGGACTACTATATCTTAGATGTGTAAGCAATCTCACCGTGCTGGGTGGCGTCGAGTCCTTCTAGCTCTTCTTTTTCGCTCACCCGTAGCCCGATGGTAACGTCAATCAGCTTCAGGAGTATCCAGGTTACTACCCCGGTGTACACCCAGATCGCCGCAACTGCAACGAGCTGGATTAGCACCTGCTGAGGGTTGTTGTCAATCAGTCCCTTGCCAAGCACGTTCACCGCACTGGTAGCGAAAATGCCGGTTGCGATAGCGCCCCAAGTCCCGCCGATTCCGTGCACTGCCCAAACGTCCAGAGCGTCGTCAACGCCGAGCACGGTCTTCAACTGGACCGCGAAATAGCACAGCACACCGGCGCCTAGTCCGATCAGGAGAGCGGCAAGTGGGGTTACAAAGCCGGCGGCCGGGGTGATAGCGACCAGTCCGGCTACTGCGCCGACCGCGGCGCCTAGCACGCTAGGTCGCCCAGTTCGCAACCAACTCATTGTCATCCAGGTCAAAGCCGCCATCGCCGCAGCAGTGTTGGTCGCGACAAAGGCGCTAGCGGCCAACCCTCCGGAGGTCAGCGCGCTACCAGCATTGAACCCAAACCAGCCGAACCACAGCAGCGCCGCGCCGAGGACGGTCATGGAGATGTCGTGGGGGTCAATCGGCTCGTCAACGAACCGTTTGCCAATGACCAGCGCGGCAACCAGCGCCGCGACGCCGGAGTTGATGTGGACGACTGTCCCGCCGGCGAAGTCAAGCGCGCCAAGTTTACCTAGCCAGCCACCGCCCCAGACCCAGTGGGCAACCGGGGCATAGACCAGCGTGACCCATAGCACACTGAAGATAATAAATGCCTTGAATCGCTGGCGTTCGGCAAACGCGCCGGTGATCAGGGCCGGCGTGATGACAGCAAACATCATCTGGAAGGCCATAAAGGCGTAGTGGGGAACCGTAGGCGCGTAGCTGCTTGGTTCTTGCCCTACGCCGTTGAGGCCAAGATAGCTCAGGTCGCCGATGATCCCACCGACATCGGGGCCAAATGCCAGCGAGTAGCCCCAGAGCACCCAGACCACGCTGACCAGACAGAGCATGAAGAAGCTGTGCATAATTGTTGCCAGCACGTTCTTACGCCGCACCAGGCCGGCGTAGAAGAAGCCTAGCGCCGGCGTCATCAACATGACCAGCGCGGTAGAAACCAGGAGCCACGCGGTATCGCCACTATTGATTTTGTCCATCACCCCTCCATTAAGATTATTTCTGGCTCGCCCTAGAGCCTGCGAACAACATCTTCCAGGCCGGCTTCAACCATTGACGCTCTGAAGGCGACCGGGAATTGTGCGAGTTTACTATGGATTTGTAGTGTAGTTGGTCGGACTATGGCTGAAATTAGGCGGCAAGTATGAGATTTCCAGCGCTTGTTTGTGCGTACGGCACAAACGCGACCATCCAGAGGGGAGCCGGCGATCTTGTAGCAAGTCCTTGCCGCCGGCCGGGTATTCGCCATTCTTCAATGCGCCACTTAGATGATTAGTGGTAAATTTGAAGCCATGAGTTGGCTAGATAAGTCTGGAATTCGGGTGGTTTGCCTGATAACGGCAATCGTCTTGATTGTGGTCTGGCCTGGATTGGCCGGCGCCGCCGAGGAGACCAATCTATACGCCATCGAGGAGCTTCCGGTGGCAACCGATGACGACGCTCAGATCATGGCGGATGTAGCGGGCGACCGTGTCGTCTGGCTGGATGCAACTGGCCTGACATCTTACGTCACAATCAAGGGCTATTACGACTTGCAGCAGGGCAAGCGGATCAACCTGTTCGTTGAGTCGCCGGCTAGCGGCGCGCCGCCGCGTCTGGCCGGTGATTGGTTAGTCTATGGCAGTAATGTGCCCGGAGGTGTGGGCCTGCGTGGCTACAACTTTGCGACCGGGCAGCACATTCGTATCGCGTCGGCGGCGAACAAGGTCGGCTACTTCGATGTGGACGGTGATTGGGTAGTATGGGAGGACTCCCGCCACGGTATCAACGAAATCTATGCTTTCAACTTAGTAACAAACAAGGAAGTCCGTATCACTAATGACAGCGCCGAGCAGTCCAGGCCGGTCGTTAGTGACGGCCGGGTGGTGTGGCTAGACGCTCGAAACCGACGTCCATCAAGCGCGAGATATGACATTTATGGCTATGACCTGAATGCGAGCCAGGAGTTTGTCGTAGCGACCGGCGACGCTCGTCGTGAACCGCCGGACATTTCTGGCGACTACGTAGCTTGGGTGCAGAGTAGCCCTGATGATAGCTATGCTACCAGGTCACTGCGCCTCTATAGTCTCGGCGCTAAAGTTGAAAGCAGGCTGCTGACCGTCCAAAATGAGGGGATTGACGCGCCGGCAATCTCAGGCAGTCTGCTTGTCTGGCGACAGGACAAACAAGTGCTGGGCTTCGACCTGGCGAAAGGACAGCAGTTTATCATCAGTCGTGCGATTGGGGATAAGTTGCAACCTCGCATTGATGGCAACACTGTCGTCTGGGCCGATGGGCGCAATAACGGCATAGGCAAGTACAGCCGAAACTTCGACATATACGCCGCAAGGTTGAAACCCGGCCCGGCGCCTTTGCCACCGATTTACGGTGCGCTTGCGAGCGTGGACGCTCGCATCCAGGTGGTATGGCCTTTCAACAAGCCGGTTTTGGAAGCCGACCGGGCTAACGTGCTAGTCTATCTGTTTAGGCCGGGTAGCCTCGCGACGGTCGCCTGCCAGTGGGAACCGGTTGTCCGCCTGTGGGCGGCTATAAACAACGAGCCGGCTAGGCTGGTAGCCACCGGAGTGAAACGGCCGGACTACTCGGAGGGCAGGATGGTCCCGTCCTGGCAATTTGACGGGGTGGACGTGTCAGCCGCCCGCGATCCGCTGAATAAGATTTATTTCTTTGTGACGGTGGATGGTGTGGCTGCCCGGTCGAACGTCTGGAGTCACGGGATGGATGGGCGGACCTATTTCCCCGTCCAGGAGACTCCAACCGGTGTTGGCCAGGCCGGCGCGGTGGACGCCAAAATACAGATCGTCTGGCCGCATGGCGGCGGGCCGGCCAATAGCGCCGATAAGGCTAATATTTCGGTCAGGCTATTCCAGCGTGGCAGCAACCGGTCAGTGCCGGCTGACTGGTCCAGGCCAGTCACGCTATTGCGCTCGTTGAACGACGGGGTAGCTGAGGAGGTAGGAAAAGGCGTCAAGCGGGTCGAGGCAGGTGGAGGTGTCCAAACGCCGGTCTGGGATTTCAACGATGTTCCGGCGTCGGCGGCGCTCGATCAGGCTAATCGCTACTATTTCCGGGTGCAGGTTGATGGTGTGGACTTCCGCAGCAATGTGTGGAGTCACGGCGTTGACGCCCGCACCTACTTCCCGCATAAAGATGTACCGACCAATGATTGTAGGTAGGACAGCCATGCGTTTTATGCGACCGGTTGTCGCTGCTGCAAAAACCCTGATTCCTCCGGTGGCACCCCCCTCAGAAGAGGAGATTGCCCGGCGACGAGCGGTCTTTACCGAGGCGATGCGTCTTCGTGAGCAGATCGGCCCGATCAGGATCACCGCAGACGAGTTGGTACGACAGGGACGTGCGGAGGAAGAAGCATCCTATGCCTGATCTTGAGCGTTTACTCCGGCGACCACTCCGGCGCAAAGCACTCGCTGCACTGGTAGTTGATGTGTTGTAGCCACTCGCTGATCTCAACCGGCGGAGTTAGCTCGTCAGCCTCGATTGCCAGCGACTGGTGGTTCAACCCGCCGTAGCGGTCGGTGACGAAGCAGGCGACGGCGGCCGGCCTGTCGGCCGGCAGGTAGCGCCGGCGGACCGAGCCGTCGTCGGCCACTACTTCAAATGGAAGCCTCAGTCTCGCTTTGATCTGTTCAGCCTCGGCGATGTCGCCTGGAACAACGACTATGGCCACCGCCTCCTGTTCGATCCACTCTGGGTAAACCTCGGTGCACTGGCGCAGGTATTCAGCGCAGCGGAGGCATTGACTATGGGGGAAGAGAATCACTAGATTCCGCTTGCGGTTGTAGCTCCAGATGTTCAACGTCTTGCCGCCAGCCGCCGGCCTGACGAAGCTGGGGACGACGCTATGCGGCGCTAGGGCCGGCTTTAGCTCAATGGTGGTTGGCATATCTTTTCATCCTCATCTGCATCACTAAAAAGTCTGTTAGCTACCGCGGAGACGCAGAGGCGCGGAGAACTCTGAAAGTTGATTTTGCTCGGCTCTCTGCGCCTCTGCGGTCTATCGCTTCTCCGCCACTCCCGTTGCTCTGGAATTGACGACGCCTTATCGGATGCCGGGGATGGGTACGTGCCGGCCCTCCCGGCCGGACTGATAAAGCGCCTCGATGACGGTCAAGTTCTTGATCGCGTCTTCGGCGGGGGTCAGCGATTCTGCGCCATCCCGCAAGCAGGCGGCAAAGGCATCCACCTGGCGCACAAAGGCGTTGGTCGGCGGTATTTGGCGCTCGGAGACCTGGCCATCAATAGAGAATCTCAAGGTTGCGGTCATATCAGCGTGGACCAGAAACCGATCGGCCACGACGTAGCCCCGGTCGCCGATTACCTCGTAGCGGTGCTTATAAGCATGTTTGAAACCGGTGTCCACTATCCCAACCTGGCTAGGACCAAAATCGAGCAGACCGCTGAATGAGACATCCACCTTGTACACAGGATCGAACTCGAAAAAGGCGCTCACCGCTCTTGGCTCCTTCCCAAAGAGCCAACGACAGAGGTTAACCGGATAGGGGCCATTATCCACTAAGGTCCCGCCGGCTAGCTCGCTTTTCATCCTGACGTTGGTTGCTGGGTCAGTCACGTTGCCGTGGTGGTAGGCGCGGACCACCCGTAGCTCGCCCAGCTTGCCCTCGGCTATCGCCTCTCGGACGAGGTGGTTCTGCGGGTGGTGGCGGTACCAAAACGCCTCGATCAACAGCCGGTTGCTCCGGCCGGCGGCCTCGACCATCCGGCGACACTCATCGGCGCTGATGGCCAGCGGCTTCTCGCACAGCACGTGCTTGCCGGCTTGCAGGGCCTTGATTGACCACTCGCAATGCATACTGTTTGGCAGTGGGATGTAGATCGCGTCAATGTCTTGGTCAGCCAGCAATTCGTCGTATGACCCGTAGGCCCGTTCTACGCCAAACTGCTTGGCGACCTCGGTGGCTTTATCCGCGCTCCGGCTGGCTAAGGCGGCGACGCGGCCACTTTCAGATTCCTGGATCGCTGGTATCATCCGGAGTTTGGCGATACCGGCAGCGCCCAGCACTCCCCAACTTAACTTCTCTTTCAGTGTCACCCTACCTCCTGGACTTTTAGGATAAACCAGCTAGCCATCAATTTAGCAGACGGACACGGAACTTTCACCCTTTCCATTGCAAGGAGGCACCCAAAACGGGGTTGGTGATAATTGATGACTCAGCGGCATACAAGCGGCGCCTTCTGCGATTGCATCGCCACGCTCCTACGAAAATAGCCGTACCTGACCCATCCGGCGGCACGAGACAAGCTCGTGCCCTACGTTGGACGAACGCCATGCGTAGGGTAGGAGCTTGTCTCCTACCGTTTTTCATCGTTACAGGTGAGGCAAAAAGGCTCATACCGTCCTCGCAATGACAAGCGCCGACATCATTGCGAGCGTTGTATTCGCACTCGCAACGCATTAACATGGAGACCGGTGGGGGCGTCCAGGGAGGGTAGCTGGCGCATATCGCCCGGTTGGCAATTGTGCTCGGTGCACTAATAGGCTATCTGATCTTTGTGAATCCGCCACCTGGCAGCTCACCTCGGGCGAGACTACGATTACATCCAAGCAAGGCAAGCGTGAGCCTGAATAATAGACTTGGGAGGACGGTTACAATGTTTGAGTTGGTAGCATCGTTGGTGGTCTTCTTCGCGATGTTCGTTGTCTGGATCGTGGCGCCGGAGCGCTCAAAGGTCGCCAGCTAGCCGGCTCTGGCAGATACCAAACACCAGTTGGCATCATTAATCTTTTGAGTTAAGTAATCAAGGTGGAATAGAAAGAGACCTCCCGCCGAGAGTTGTCTCGGTAGGGAGGTCTCTTTAATTGCCAGCTATATCAGATCGCGAAACTGTTGTTGGCGTAGTTTCATGTATTTTCTCGCTCTAAATTGGGCGGCTTTTTCTTCACAGAATTTCCTTATCCGAGTGCAGTTTTTGAAGTCAACACTACTGTACTGAAAGATGTGGTCGCTTGAGAAGCGACTCAGCGATTTGTGGACAAACGCTTGTATGGAGTCTCTGCTAGGATTCAGCTTCTTCGGCCATATCAGGATAGCCTTTTCGTGAAAGCCAGGTTCGTTGTCGAACAGAAGAAGTTCGCCATGCACCCCGGTGACTTGCGGATCGCTGGGAACGACCGCAACAACCAAGTCCGCATCCTGAACTTGAAGTCTTTCGGCGTCGTATTCGTGAAGCTCTGCAAAACGAGGGTCCGACTGGATAAGTTCTTCACTGGTACGAACGTCATTCCATCCTTGTACCTGGGTCAAATGCTCCTTGATTGACATACGCTTCTTATAAGCTGGACTGGTCGGTCCTGCTCCCCATAATAGAATCCGAACCGGAGTAGACTCTAGCTCTGCCAGGCTGCGCTGATTGATCTCTTGCCAACTGAGGCAAGCCGCTTGCTTCTCTCCACCGAATACCTCCGCGTTAAGGGGTAAGCGCGATTCTTGCATAAACCCAGTTACTTCACTCTATGAAATTGTAAGGTTTCCAGCAGTTTCGCCCCTCTCTTCGAGAGATCAATCCTCCCTCCGTGTAGGTCTACAAGCCGAGAACGAAATAGCTGAGCGAAAACTACCCAGCCCTCCGGTACTGTGAGCCAGGTGAGTTGGTCTACCGTTATGCCGTCAGACCTAGCTATCTCATCAAGCAGAAATAACGCAGGCTTCTGAGCAATGACCCTTGAAATCTCGGATAGCTCAGTCTCTTCAAGGCTCTTAAGTCTGGAGCTGACAGAATCCAACTGCCTGTGCAATTCATCATTCTCAGACTCAAGATTGGCTATTCGATCTGGCGTCTCAAGGTCAATCCATCCTCCGGCAGCTCTGAAGGTCGACGAACCAAGCTCTACTTCAAAGCCAGTTTCGCGTGAGGTCTCGATCTTCACCGGCTTCATCAACGAAGGCGCCACGTCAGTCGCTTCCGATGGCTGCTTATAGATAGACGCGTTCAACACAAGCTGATCCGTCTTGTCGTCCCCATTTTGGGAAATTATGACTTTTTCGTACAAGGGCGCGCTGTCTATCAACCTAAACCCTCCATTATGCCTGGAGCTATTCTATCAAGTACCACCGCTACCTCGGTCCCTGCGTGTCTTAGAAAGCCTTTGAGTCGACTTGCGTCAATGCTCTCGTCTGGTTTAGTTAATACATCAATGTCAAACATGACACCGTGCGGCGGAAGCTTTGAGATGTTGCCTTTCTGCTGAGAGCGAGTGACAAAAGTTATTATCAGCTTGACTCGTGCATTTTCCTTGACCACGTCGGTTGCTACCTCAAGCGCATGCCACTTACTTTTGTCATCAACCAATGATTCAACATAGGTGCCAACGATTCGCTTCGCGAGGGATGCTACTGCCTTTGGAACGTCACCGACTGGATAGACGTATTGCGTCCTAACACCAACACGACTGAACTTCTCGACCTCAATTATTTCTGCCACTTTCTGTATGACATTCGATGACTGGTCAAGCACGAGTTGCAGTGTGTCGGGTTCAAAAAAGGCGAGCCAGATGGTCGAGGTCGACACCCGCATCTCGCGCAGAGCTTTATCGCTATTCCGCATGTGAAGACCTTCAAGGCCAACCTGTTTTTCGGGGAAAGAGTCATCCCACTCATTCATAATTTTGCCTGCATCGTCCAAATAGCGGTTTCCCTTCACAGTATTCGCTTGGACGAAGGCGTTAGCGATGCGTGGTTCGATCACCTAATCTACACCTCTTAAACTTACACCTAACGAAACCACGTGTCGTGATGATACGCAAACGTCTCCTAACAATTCAGATAACGAGATGATTCTATGCGGAATCATATTCATTTGACATCCTCATTCTTTCACTCTAGCAACATTTATTGAACTCCCCTTGCGCCATCGCCACCACAACAACAGCAGGCCGGCGACGAAGACGACAACCGCAGTCTGTTGCGCCTGTTTCAACCCCAAGAATAGAATCGGCTCGGTGCGGATGAAGAACAATAAGAACTGCCCCAACGAGTAACCGATCAGGTAGAGGGCAAAGATCATCCCTGTTTTTTGCACCCGCCAACGCAGGTTCCAAATGATCAGGAACAGGATCACGTTGAAGAACATCTCGTAGATGCCGGCTGGATGGTAGGCGACGGTGTGGTCAGGCACGAAGGAGCCTGGATGGGTATAGACAAAGCCCCATGGCAGGTCAGTCGGCGGGCCAACGATGTCGCCATTGATGACGTTGCCGATGCGGCCAAAAAACTGGCCCACTACCGCGAAGATGGCGGCAGTATCAATCATCGGCCAGAGCGGGATTTTGTTCAGCCGGCAAACAATCACCAGCGTCAACGCGACCGCGAAGATCGCTCCGTAGAAGGCCATCCCGCCTTCCCAAACGGCGATGATCCGAATCGGATCGCGCAGAAACGGTTCTAAAGGCTGCTGGACGACGTAGTAGAGCCGGCCGCCTATAAGGCCGGCGACGATAGCCGGCCCCAGCACCGTCTGAATCTGGTCGCCATTGATGCCAAGCCGGTTGGCGTAGGATTGGACCACCCAGACGCCGACAATAATACCCACTACGTACATCAGGCCATACCAGCGCGGCGAAAGGGGGCCAAGCTGAAAAATGATCGGGTCTATATTGATTGTGATGCTTGCTAAAACTCCGAGCACACACTCACCTCATCTACTCA
>JBCLEL010000053.1:0-11535 GCA_038913435.1 Chloroflexota bacterium | reverse complement strand
AGCGGAGCGAAGCAATCTCGGAATGGCGAATAGGGAGGGGGTTTCGATCTCTGGACAATTGCTCAAAACGAGAAGCCGATGAACGTTGACTTCAGCCGGCTGCTCGGCCGGCCTGAAATCAGATTACCCAATGATGCCCTGTCAGATGCTATACGGGGCCGGCCCATCCTGGTCACCGGCGCCGCCGGCTCGGTTGGAACGGCGCTCTCTCATTTGCTAGGTAGCCAGCAGGCGAACCGGCTGGTGCTGCTGGACAACCACGAGCCGAGTCTATTTCACTTGCTGCGCTCGTTCCCGGCTGACCTTAAAGACCGCGTTCGGCCGGTGCTGGCCGACGCGCGCGATCGCCGCAAACTGCAACGCATCTTTAGTGAGGAGAGGCCGCAGATCATCTTCCATTTGGCCGCCTACAAACAGGTGCCATTGGCCGAGCAGAACATTGACCAGGTGATAGATGTCAACGTTGGGGGATTCTTGAACGTCGCTGAGCTGGCGGCCCAATACGACTCGGAAACCGTCGTGTATCCATCAACTGACAAGGCGGTGCAGTCGTCAAGCATCTACGGCGCCACCAAGCGGGTGATCGAGTTGCTTTGCCGCTCGTTCGAGTATAGCCGGCCTCGATTGATGGCCGTCCGGCTGGTCAATGTGTTTGGCACCCAGGGCAGCGTGGTCGAGGTGTTTGCCCGCCAGATCGCCGCTGGTCAACCAATCACCCTGACCAGCGCAGAGGCCACCCGTTACTGGATCACGATGGATGAAGCCCTGCATCTCCTGATAGCGGCAACGATCATCGGCGCGCCGGCGACACCGTTGGTCCTGGATATGGGCAAGCCGATCAGTATGGCGGAGACCGCCCGCCGGCTGATCGAGACCTTAGCCGGCGGGCGATCAGTAGAGATTGAGGTGACCGGCCTGCGGGCCGGCGAGCGTCTGCACGAGATGTTGACCTATCCCTACGAGCGGCTTGAGAATACCAAGTTCCCTGGCTTCCTGAGGGTCGTTGATGAGAGGCCGGCGGCGGGCCGGCAACCGTCCCTGCCAGCCCAGGCCGGTGGACTCATTGACCGCTTAGGAGAGCTATCCGACGAGCAACTGCGTACCGAGCTATTTGGACTGGCCGGCGCGTTGCCGGCGACCGTTGAGACGAGATGAGTTTTTGCAGTGGTTTTCGGTGGGGTTGCTTCGGTCCCCTGGGGCGATCTCCCACGAAAATAGCCACACCCGACCCATCCGGCGGCACGAGACAAGCTCGTGCCCTACGCTGGACGAATCCCGTACGTAGGGTAGGAGCTTGTCTCCTACCGCTTTTCATCGCCACAGGTGAGCCGAGAAAAGGCTCATACCGTCCTCCTACGAAAATAGCCGCACCTGACCCATCCGGCGGCACGAGACAAGATCGAGCCCTACGCTGGACGAACCCCGTACGTAGGGTAGGAGCTTGTCTCCTACCGCTTTTCATCGTCACAAGTGAGCCGGGAAAAGGCTCATACTGCCCTCGCAATCGTCACATGCTGCTTGGCAGCGGCCGGCCGGCGGTGAGATAGTTGGAGCTTTCTCAGGCAGCGGTCATATTTCTGGTCGCGTTGCTGGCGTCGGCCGGCTTGACCCCGCTGGCCCGCCGGCTAGGCATCCTCGCCGGTCTGGTGGATCAACCACGCGCCGGCGAGTTGCAGCGTCAACCAGTCCCCCGGACCGGCGGCTACGCGATCATCATCGCTTTTGCCCTAGCGGTTGGCGTCAGCTTTCTGGTGCTGCCTCGAACGGCTGACGAGTACCAGCGCCTGCTGGCCTTCGCTTTGGGCGTGATTGTCATTCTGCCGATAGCATTGTTCGATGACCTGAAGCGGCTGGGGGCCGGCCTTCAACTCATCGGTCAGAGCGTCATCGCTGGTCTGACGATTCTGTTAGGCGTGCTGATTGACAACGTAGCCAACCCCTTTGGCGGACTGGTCTATCTGCCGCTCTTGGTTGCTATCCCATTCACCTACCTGTGGATCGTCGGCATGGTCAACACCATGAATCTCATTGACACGATGGACGGACTGGCAGCCGGCGTCGCCGCCATCGCTGCGGTGGCGCTCTTTGTGCGCTCCTATGAACAGGGGCAGTTTTCAATCGCAGTGTTGCCGCTGGCGCTGGTTGGCGCTTGCGCCGGCTTTCTACCATTCAACTTCTATCCGGCCCGGATCTTTATGGGCACCTCCGGCTCGATGCTGTTGGGCTACAGCCTGGCGGTGCTGGCGATCATCGGCGGAGCCAAGATTGCGACCGCTTTGATGGTGCTCGGCCTGCCGATTGTGGACGTGGCGGCGGTCGTCGTTCAACGCTCTTTGGCCGGCCGCTCGCCGTTTAAGGGTGGCGATGACGCTCACCTGGCCCACCATCTGGTGAACGCCGGCTGGAGCCAGCGCCGCATCGCCTTCGCCATCTACGCCGTCTGCGGGCTGTTTGGCTGGCTGGCGCTCTCGCTGTCCGGCGCCCAAAAGCTGCTGCTCTTCGCCGCTATCGGCGTGGTCATGCTATTGTTGATAGTAGCTTTGCTGCTGCGACGCAGGCTTTCGTTATAGCTAGCCGGCTCTTACAGGATTGTTGTTATGAGGCTAGGAATCAACAAGCTCTATCGGAACGCCGCTGAGGAGTTCGCCCGCCGGGTGATCTCGTCACTGAATGGCCAGGTAGACTCCATCGTACTTTATGGTTCGGCGGCCAGAGGCCAGGCCCGCCGTGATAGCGACATTGATATATTGGTGGTGAGTCGTGATCCTGGGACTATCAAAGAGATTGTGAGCGAGATATGTGCGGAGTTTGCTTATGAGCGCAACTTCGCTTTTTTCATATCGCTGATCCACCGCAGCAGTGAGGATGTTGACAGGCTCAGGCAGATTGGCTCTCCTTTCATTCGTGATGTGATGACGGATGGTGTCATACTCTATGACGATGGGACCTACGCAAGAATACGTCAAGAGGCAGTTGCAGCTAGCCGATGAGGCTATAGGCGACGCAAAGTATATCTTCCCCGCTTATATACTTGACACAGGGCTAATCTAAGGAACTCACAGGATAGATCGTTACCTATGATCCTATTCTGTCTTGTAACTCCATTAATCTAACCTGTCGGGCCTTTACAAGATTTAGGAAACCGGAGCGCCACTTCGGGCCAGCCATCACCAAAATAGATTGCACCCCACTGTCACTGTCAAATCTGCTAAGGAAATCAGGGAATTCACATTCTATGAATTGCCTCACCTCAAATAACCAGTTGTTAATCTGATGCATATAATCATCTTCGGTTCCGGGAGGTTTCGGAACTTCCAATTGAAATATGATTGAGTTGGCATTTTCAATATGTTTAGCGATAGCTAAACGTAATGTCCCTTTATTACCATTCTTCTGTTGTTGCAATCCAAGAATTGCCATCCGCGCTTCATTTCGTTGTTTATATGGAGCAAGAATAAAATTCATTATGAAGATCGCCAGAATAGCTATTGCGAGGCTCATCAAAGCACCTAAGATCGAATACAATCCTGATTGCAATTCGCCGATGTTTTCTGGCACCAATGTGTTGGCAATGGCTACACCGATTCCTGCAACAATCAATCCACCGAGCCACATGAATTTCACAGTGGTTTGTGCATGGACAGTATCAACCCATGCACGATGAATGGCACTTTCATTAAAGTTATCTTGCATGCCACCATCATATCGTTTGCCTGTATCAAGCATGTGATCGGGGTATCTTCTACTGGACAGCCGGTTGAATCCTCCTCTACCTGAGCCGCATCTTCAAGGCGTCAATAACCGCCAGCGCGATGAACTCCGGCAGCGCCAGTTGCCGGCGCCAGCGCCAGGGGTGCACCGCCAATCGGAAGGCCCAGTCAAGGCCGGCCCGCCGCATCCAGGCCGGCGCTCGCGGCGTCCGTCCCGCTATGAAGTCTAACGCGCCGCCGACTCCCATCGCTAATATCGCGCCGCTGGCGAGGTGGTTGCGCTCGATCCAAGACTCTTGCTTAGGCGCGCCGTAGGCCACCAGCAGGATGTGGATTGGGCCGGCCTGCTTCAGCATCCGTAACGTCTGTTGGTCGCTCGTTGGATCGGCGTCGCCGGCGTAGGCCCCGGCTACCTGGAGGCCGGGCCAACGTTGAATCAGCTTGTCAGCAGCGGCAGCGGCTACCCCTGGGCCGGCGCCGAGCAGACAGATGCGCCAGCCGCGATGGGCGCAGAGGCCGGCTAGCTCCACCGCCATATCGGTGCCGGTTACCTGCTCGCGGAACCGCCGGCCGTAGAAACGCGCCGCCAGCAGCAAGCCGGCGCCGTCTGGGATTGCCAGATCAAAAGCATTCAGCAACACTCGGAACTCAGGTTTCTGCCAGGCTAGCCGACCGATCTCCGCGTTCGGCGTGGCGACGCGAACGGGCCGGCCGGCCTCTATTGCCTGTTCAGCCCAGCGTATGGCCTCCGCCATCGTCACGTCGTGGACGTTGACGCCGAGTATCGGGATGGCGCGGTCGCGCGGGTTCATCGTTATTCGGTGGGTCCAACCTGCTCAGAGTAATATTTAGCCAGCATACACGAAAATATGGACCGGCAAAGCATCAATGACCCTAGTGCAAGCTCACGATAGCCTTTTGGGAAAGGCTGTAGATGACGACAAGCGTCCGTAGCGCGGGGGCTTGTCCCCCGCTACCTTCCTCATTCGGCTGCGGACAAGCCCCCGCCCTACAATTTTTGGCCGCTCACTGGAAGATCGTCTCACCATTCCCAAAATGGTCGCCTGATTGTGCACTAGCTATGTTCAAGCAGCCAGCAATCAAGATGTTAAAAACTCCAAATCTGCGTCATCTGTGCAATCTGTGGATACATCAATGACCCGACGCCGTTTTGAACGGCTGGTCGTCAAGGCATTGAAAGGGGTGCCGGAGGAGATCCGCAGCCTGATGGACAACGTCGCTATGCTCGTCCAGTCCCGGCCAACGCCGGCCCAGTTGGCTGAGGTCGGTCTCAGTTCTAATGCTACATTGCTTGGCCTCTACCAAGGCGTGCCGTTGCCTGACCGGACCTCCGCCTACGGCATGACCTTGCCGGATCGGATCACCATCTTTCAAGAGCCGATTGAGGAGATATGCGCCAACGACGCCGAGATCACCTGCGAGGTCCGGCGAACGGTAATCCACGAGATTGCCCACCACTTTGGCATCGGTGAAGAGCGCCTGCGGGAAATGGGCTGGGGCTAGCCATTTTGGATTTTCGATTTTGGATTGGGGTGGTGGGGGCCTGAAAGCTGACTGCTGATAGCCAATTTTGGATTTTGGATTGAGGACGACGAACGCCTGCAAGAAATGAACCATAGCTGAGCCGGTTACTCTCCCAGCCAGCCGATTTGGTAGAGCGTGTCAGCTAAAGCGGTAAGCTCTTCGCGGCCTTCCAACTCTTCCAGCCAACGATCCGGTATCGCCGGCAAGCCGTGCCGCGCTCCGGCTAGCGCGCCGGTCAACGCGCCAACGGCGCCGGCCTCGCCGCCTAGATTGACCGCGGCGATGACCGCTTCCTCGAAATCGTTGTGATGGAGAACGCACCAGAGGGCGCATTGCAAAGTGTCTAGCGCCGAACCGCTGCTGTGAAGGTCATCATAGCTGAGAGTCTCGGCAGCGACCGCAGCCTGCCGGACAGCTTGATCTTCAAGATACTCAACCGAGCGAGCGAGGGCAAAGTCTGGCCGGCCGGCGACGTACTCGGCAATCAGCAAGTTCGCCAGCGCGCAGGCCCCGCCGGCGCCATCGTTCCAGTGGGTGATCTTTGACTGTCGGACGCTGTCCTGTACATTCTGCATTAGCGATTTGGCGTGTAACAGGCCGACCGGCGCGCAGCGGGCCAAACTGGCGCTGCCGTTGGCTTCGATGCCAAGCTCTTCAACAACACGCTTCGATGCTTGTAGGATAGACTGGCCGGCCTTCATCAAACCTAGCGATGCTCTTACTACCTTATCCATATCGGTTGGCTCTGACTCGAACCAGGCTAGCAACTCGCGCACCACGTCCTCAACGTCAAACTTGCGCTGCCGGACCAGGCTCCTGGCCAGCGCCAGGGCCATCTGCGCGCTGTCGGTGACCTGGCCCGGCCTCAATAAGAGCCAGCCTCCGCCGAGGTAGTCTCGCGCTTGCCCGTGGCGTTGCGTGATTACGGCAGGTGACATAAACCCTAGTGGCGCGCCCAGCGCGTCACCCACGCCCAGACCGATCAGACAACCCAGGTAGCGGTCCCTTATCATCCTATTGTCGTTCATTGTTGATTTAGTCATGGTTTACCTGATGCAACCGAGATTCGATGGTTGGCGCAGAATTATTGTAGGGGTGGTTCCCGAACTGCCCCTACATAGCTGATAGTTGATCGCTGACAGCTAGTCGCTGACTGCTGAACGATCAAAACGAACTCGCGTTGTGCTATCCTACCATACACTCGCCGCCAGCCGGCGAATACTAATTCCCAGTCAGGCGTCAGGCAGGTGCGGACTTTCCGCGTTATCGCGTTTGAGACTATGGTCCTGGTATGGAGCGACCGCTACCTTCGCAAGGGGGGCGGCGTTGCCTTCTGCCCGGATCAAGGCGACCAGGACTGGCAATCAGCCATAGACCAGATTGTAAGAAAGCATTTTAATCACAAACTATCACGCAGCGTCGAGATCGGCGTTGCCACACTAGATGAAAATATGATCGCAACCTCTTGTCAACAGGAAGACGGAATCTTCTGGCAAGGAGGAGATACTTTTTGATCTGCCAGTTACAACACGCAAGCGTCGGTTAAGGAGTTAGCTATGGAAAAGAAGCACGCGCTTGATCTCGTCGAGGTAACAGAGGCCGGCGCTCTGGCCGCTGCCCGCTGGATGGGACAAGGCGACAATAAGGCGGCCGATCACGCGGCTGTCGAGGCGATGCGCGCCGCTCTTGATGAGTTGGAGATAGACGGCACCGTCGTGATCGGCGAAGGCGAGCGAGACGAAGCCCCGATGCTCTACATCGGCGAGAAGGTCGGTAAGATCAACGGAGAGATAGAGGTTGATATTGCGGTTGACCCGCTGGAAGGCACTAACCTGGTGGCCCGTGGCGCGCCAAACTCGATCTCAGTTATAGCGATCTCCGAGCGTGGCGGCCTTTTGCACGCGCCTGACACCTATATGGAAAAGCTGATTGTTGGCCCGCCGGTCGCCGGCAAGATTGATATGAACTACCCGACTCAGGCCAATCTTCAGATCATCGCCGACGCCCTTTCTCGTCGTATCTCGGACCTCACCATTGTGATCCTTGACCGCCCACGCCACGAACAACTGATAAAGGAGGTGCGTCAAGCCGGCGCCCGTATCAAGCTGATACCAGACGGCGATCTGACGGCTGCTATCTCGGCTTCCATCTCCGGCACCGGCGTGCATGCCGTGATGGGGACCGGCGGCGCCCCGGAAGGCGTTCTCGCCGCCGCCGCGTTACGCTGCCTTGGCGGTCAGATTCTGGGCCGGTTGAAGCCGCGTAACCAGGAGGAGGCCGAGCGGGCTAAGAGCATGGGCATAGACCTGAACAAGGTCTACCGAACTGAGGAGCTAGCTAGCGGCGAGAACATCCTGTTCGCCTGTACGGGCGTCACCGACGGCGACCTGTTCAAGGGCGTACGCTTCTTTGGCGGCGGCGCTCGGACCCACTCGCTAGTCATGAGCTTCCGTACCGGCAAGATGCGCTTCGTGGATACCGTGCATATCCTCGAGCGCCGGCGGGTTGGCGTCGTCCGGCTTTAGGCATTCTTCAGCCTCGCCGGCTGGATGATCGGCCGCTATGCTATAATTCCTTGCGCCCGTGAAGGGGTGTACGCCTCAGGCAGGCCGGCGTATCGAAGCGTATTTGACGGCAGCGCCACATCGGTGCGCTGCCATTTTTGTGTTGAGTTTGCCACCGGCGCAAGCTCAGGTACCGGAGGGGCCTTACTAATGTCGGTTACAGTTGTTGTTGGCGGTCAGTGGGGCGACGAAGGTAAAGGTCGCGTCATTGATGTCCTTTCCGACCGCGTTCAGGTCGTCGCCCGCTATCAGGGCGGCAGCAACGCCGGCCATACCATAGTGAACCCGTATGGTAAATTCGCCCTTCATTTAATACCATCTGGTATCTTCAACCCGAAGATCAAATGTGTAGTAGGCAATGGGGTTGTCGTGGATCCGTCTGAAATGATCCGCGAGATTGACGAGTTGAACGGTCGAGGTATCACGACCGACAACCTGTACATCAGCGACCGCGCCCACGTCGTCGTCAGCTACCACCGACAGCAGGACCACCTAGAGGAAATGGCGCGTGGCGAGATGGGCATCGGCACAACCAAGCATGGCATAGGGCCAACCTACGCTGACAAGTACGCTCGTATCGGCATTCGGATGTGCGATCTGCAGGATGAGACAACCTTGCGGGATAAACTCACCTTTGCTCTTTATGAGAAGCAGCGCCTGTTCAAGGCCATTAACGCCAATGTCGATTTGCCCTTCGACCAGATATTTGGACAGTTGCGCGGCTATGGCAAGCGGCTTGCGCCCCATATCACCGACACCGTCGAGTTGGTCCACGCTGAACTGAGCGCCGGCAGCAACATCTTGATCGAAGGGGCGCAGGGCACGTTGTTGGATATTGACTTTGGCACTTACCCGTTTGTCACCTCGTCATCGCCAACGGTTGGCGGCGCTTGCCTGGGACTCGGTATTCCGCCCTCGGCAATCGGCCATTCGCTTGGTGTCTTCAAGGCTTACCTGACACGGGTAGGCGCCGGCCCATTTCCCACCGAGCTGACCGGCCAGCAGGGTGACGAGTTGCGCGGTCGAGGCAACGAGTTTGGCACCACCACCGGCCGGCCTCGTCGGTGCGGCTGGTTTGACGCGGTGTTGGCCAAGTACGCGGTCCGAATCAACGGGCTGAATTCGGCCGCCATAACTAAGTTGGACGTGCTCGACGAGCTACCAATGTTGAAAGTCTGCATCGGTTACGAGGTGGATGGCTGCCTCAGCGACAGAGTGCCGGCCGACCTGCGCCAGTTTGCCCAGTGCAAGCCGGTCTACGAGGAGATGCCGGGTTGGCAGACTTCAACCCGCGATGTGCGGAAGATTGAAGACTTACCCGCCGCAGCGCAGAACTACGTCAGCCGGCTCACCGAACTTATCGGCCGGCCGGCGGCGCTGGTCTCGGTCGGCGACGCCCGCGAGCAGCTCATCACCCTGAAAAATCCGTTCGACTGGATCGCCTAAGAGGGTGTGTGAGAAACGGGTCTGCGTCGCCGGACTTGAGTCCGGGCGCTTGGCCAGGCCTAAAGGCCGGCCAGGGGGACTGCAGAGGGGCGCAAGCCCCTTGGCCGGGGTCTGGGGGTGTCCCCCCAGCAGAAATTCCCCTTCTCCCGCGCACGGGAGAAGGGGATCAAGGGGATGAGGGCCGTACTCGGCGCACGTGTATGGTTTTCCACACACGCTCTAAAGCGATCTGGTTCTAGGCGGCCTTCTTAGCGGCCGGGCGCAATAGTTCGACCGCCTTTGCCAACTGGGGATCGCGGCCGGCCGTCAGGTCCTCGACCGTCGTCTCAACCTCATAGTCCGGGACGACTCCGACGCCGTTCAAGGTATTGTTCCTTACGCCGGTCACGATCCGGCCGACTGTGATCTGTATGGCCGAGCCATCCGGCAGTTCAAATATCCGGCCGGTGGCGACACAGCCGGCCGTCCGCGTGCCAACGACGCCGCCGAGCCGGTGCTCTTGAACTAAGGCCGCTAATATCTCGGCGCCGGAAGCGGTGCCTTCGTTCACCAGCACGACGATAGGCCGGGGTTCAACCGCTATTGATCGGTCGGCTTGGTAGTCCCGGCGCTGGCCATCCTTTTCCCAGACATAGAATAGCAAGCCCTTGTCAATTAGCTTGGAAAGGATGACGTTCTCCGCATCGAGCGACCCGCCGCCATTATTCCGCAGATCAATTATCCAGCCAGTCAAGTTACGCCGGCTGAACTCTTTGAGGGCGGCGTCCACCTGCTCGGCAGCAGGAGATGAGATGCCGTAGATGCGTAGGTAGCCTATACGGTCTTCGATGACGGAAGATTCGGTCGCCGGCGGGTTTATGGTAGCGCGGACGATCCGCATTTCAGACTGTTGAGTGGATCCCGCTCGGATAATCGTCAGCCGGACCTCACTGCCTTCTCGGCCACGTACCAGATTAACGGTCTGGAGTAGGGTGAGATCAGCGGCGCGCTGTCCATCAACTGCGACCACGCGGTCGCCGGCCCGCAATCCGGCTTTTTCAGCCGGCCCTCCATAGAAGACGTTCACCACGACGATGAAGTTGGCGTCTGGTGGCTTGCGTAGCACCGCGCCGATGCCGCCGAATTTGATCTTCCCATTCAAGAATGCGATCTGCTCGCTGTACTGTTTCGGTTCCAGAAAGGAGGTATGACAATCGTCAACCGCCTTTATGAAGCCGCGGATCGCCGCATAATTTAGGGCGCTGGGACTAATCTTGGAACCGTATTTGACGATGGCGCCGTCCGCCACCTGCCGGTATAACCGGAGATTGGCTGATGCGTCGTCAGTAAAGGTTGGCGTCGCCAACTCCGGCGCTACAATGCCGGCGGCGATTAGCTCTCCCTTGATGTTCTCAAGGCCGGCCTTAAGCATAGCCTTTGAATCCACCGGATAGACCAGGTATTGGGCCAGTAGCGCAAAGGCCGCTTCCGATACTGCTGTTGACTGGGCGCTAGAGCCTTGCGGTGGCCGGGTGGACGATTGCGTTGCCGACGGTGAGATAGACGGTTCTTCGCACGATACCGTAATCAGCGCCAGGAGCGCCACCAGCGCGATCAGCCAGTTGAACCTTCGCATCAGCCATGCTCCCCTTGCTTGTCAATGAGGCGAGCCAAGATAAACACTAGATCGGAAAGGCGATTCAGGTACTTGATCAGCAGCGGGTTATGAATAGCGCCTTCGTGAGTCAGCCTGACAACTGACCGTTCTGCCCGCCGGATGACGGCCCTGGCCAGATCAGTCGCCGCGCCGGCCGTCGTGTCGCCAGGAATGACAAAGCGGGTTTTGACATCCACCTGCTGTTTCAATTCTTCGATCTGCGCTTCGAGCCGGCGGAACATCTCGTCGGTGACTCTCGGCTGAAAGCGGTCTTGGGAGTCCGGCGAGACAGCAATGTCCGCCATCGCCAGATAGAGACCACTTTGTAAATCGCGCACCAGTTCGGCTAGCGGCCCTTGTCCGATCAACGAGCGGGCCAGGCCAAGCGCCGAACTCGCCTCATCGAGCTCGCCAAGCGCGACGATGCGCGGATGGTATTTGGCTACCCTTTCTGCGCCTAGCAGACCGGTGTATCCTTCATCACCAGCGCCGGTCGTAACCCTCGCCAAATGTCGGCCTCCGATACTATGAGTTGCGGTTGCTTGCGATTATACTGCCAACGGCAGATTAGACGCAGAGCATTTACGCACTTAGAAACTATCTCAAAACCGCAGAGACGCAGAGACGCAGAGGA
>JBCLEL010000052.1:0-11555 GCA_038913435.1 Chloroflexota bacterium | reverse complement strand
GGCCTTACTTCAAGCAGATAACTCTACTACTTAGGTGGGTTAGGTGACGGCGACGATAGGTAACGGAAAAGATCAGAATCGGCGCTGAGTATCACGGTCGCATCGGATTTCAAAGCCTTCTGGTAGGCTTCCAAACTCCGGGTGAAGCTGTAGAACTCAGGATCGCGCTGATAAGCGTCGGCGTAAATCTGAATCGCCTGGGCATCGCCCTCGCCGCGCAAGACTTGCGCTTTCTGTTGTGCGTCGGCCAGAATAATAGTGCGCTCTTTGTCGGCCTGCGCCCTGATTTCGAAAGCCAACTCCTCACCCTGTGATCGGTAACGCTTGGCGATGCGCTCGCGCTCAGCATTCATTCGGTTGAACACGCTGGTTTGTACTGGGACTGGCAGATCAGCGCGTTTTATACGAACATCAAGCACTTCAATGCCATTTTCGCGAGCCCTCAAGTTGCTGCGCTCGGTGACAGCCCGCATGATCTGCTCGCGACTGGTTGAGATTGTGGCGTTATATTCTACCCCAGCTACCTCCTGACGCAGCTCGGACGAGATGATGTCGTTCAGTCGAGCCTCCGCGCCCGATATGGTGCGAACTCTCTGGTAAAAGGTCAGCGGTTCGGTGATGCGCCAGAAGGCGAAGCTACTGATGACCAGTTGTTTTTTCTCGGATGTGAGGAGTTCCGCAGGCGTCGCGTCGTAGATCAACACCCGCTTGTCAAAATGAATGACGTCCTGGATAAACGGTGTCTTCACCTGTAGACCTGGATAGGAGATCGAGCGAATCGGCTGGCCCAGTTGGAGCACTATAGCATGCTCACGCTGGTCTACTGTGAAGAAGATCTGGCTTATCAAAACATAGGCGATGACTATAACCGCGATTACAGCAATCATAGATCTATTCATTATCTTCCTCCCTGCGGAGCCGGGCTGGGCGCCGGCGCGGGTTTAGCCGGCGTCGTCGCACTGCTCGATGAGGCTCCAGCATCGAGCGGCAACAACTGGAGAAGATTGCCGCCAGTTTTACTGTCCAGCACATATTTACGGATGGTTGGCAATACTTGTTCTATTGTCTCCAGGTACATGCGTTGGCGGGTGACATCCTTAGCTAGTAGGTACTCTTTCAAGATTGAGGTGAAGCGGTCAGCGTCGCCCTTAGCTATGCGCACCCTCTGTTCTCTGTATGCCTCGGCCTCGCGAAGGATCACCTGAGCCTGGCCACGCGCTTTAGGCAGGATGTCTTCCTGATAGCCCTGAGCCTCGTTCTCCAGTCGCGATCGGTCCTCCAATGCGCTAACTACATCCTTGAACGAGCCTTGAACCTGCTGGGGTGGGAGCACCTCTCGAAGTCTGACCTCTAGCACCTGCAAGCCGGATTCATTGTTGTCCAGCATTCGTTGAAGTAAATCTTGGGTTTCAATCTGAATCTGTCCACGGCCGACTGTCAAAGCATCGTCAACTTTACTCCGCCCCATAACCTGGCGCAAGGACGCTTCACTGGCTTCCTTTAACATCCTATCGGCATTAAGCACGCGGAACAAGTAGCGCGCCGGATCGGTAATCCGGTATTGAACAATCACCTGAGCGTCAACTATGTTTTCATCGCCGGTCAACATCAACGCCTCTTCTGGCACCGACTGGATTTCAGCCGGCGGCCCGGGTCTTATGGTGCGAAAGCCGACCTCAGTTCGGCGCACGGCCAAAACCGACACTACGTCAACGTCATCAATCGGCCAGGGAATACGGTAGTGCGGGCCGGGCGGTCGCACAGGCTCGGTGTATTGACCAAACCGGCGCACAACGCCCACACTATCAGGTGGGACAATGAAGATGCCGGACACTATCCAGAATACGACGGCTACCAGGATGACGTAAGGATATAGGGTGCGAAACACCCGGCCGCCCGATTGGGCGACGGCCCTGATCTCATCATCAGGATTGCGTGGCCCGCGTGTACCAAAATCGTTCATCACACCTGCCTCAACTAAATGATATTAAAAATGCCTTCTACCTGTCCGGCGCTGAGTAGGGCTTTGGGCTGCTTGAAATCACCGGACGAGCTGCCAAGTTACTGATCCGTGTTCAAATAGCTAATAGACTCCAGACTGCTTGATCTATAATCTGTAGCGCGCGGGCTTGTCCCGCGCTCATTGGTCGGTTCGCTGATCTGACTGGGCTGGGGACAAGCCCCAACGCTACCCACGTCTCTCTGGACTATTAACTGTCAACGTGCGGCTCAGTAGTTGACATGGTACCCTTTTTTGGGGAGCAACGCAAATCAGGTATAGACCGGGCCGATCACATAGCCGGCCGTAGGCTCCGGTCGAGAAACTCTTCAACTATCCGGCCGTGCCAGAACGAGCCGGCGTCGTGCATGCAGTCGGCATACTCGTACAGCTTTTTGTCTTTCGAGCCGATAGCTTTGAATAGGGCGTAGCCGGTCTCCGGCGGGCAGACATCATCATCGAGGCCGATATTCACCAGGATCGGACAGGTGAGCCGGTCGGCAAAGTTTATGATGTCGAAGTAAGCCAGTGTTTGGCGCACCTGATCCACTCGTTCTGGATACATACGCAGATAGTCGTTGATCTCCTGGTATGGATAGCTATTGGTCAGGAGGATAGCATCCATCATGCCGCATAGGTAAGGCGCGCCGGCGGAAGCGGCTTTGATCTCCGGTCGCATGGCCGCAACGACGACTGTCAGCCCGCCGCCCTGGCTGCCGCCGGCCGCGCCGATACGCCCGGGGTCAACCTCTGGTCGGCTCAAAAGGAAATCAACCGCTCGCAGCGCGTCAAGGTAGAAGCCGCGATAAGAATATGTGTTGCGATCGACAATGTTGTGAGTGAGCAGGCCGGGGTAGCCAGGATTAAAGTGGCGATTGCTGCGGAGCTTGCCGCGTGGAGCGACACTGAGAGCGGCGTAGCCACGACGAGCGGTTGATTTAGGCAGGATCGGCTCGCTGACATAGCCCGGCAGGTGGATGATGGCCGGCAACAGATCTCGCGCTCCGCGAGGACGGCAGTACCAGCAAGCGATCCGTATTCGCTCCCAACTGGTGTAGCGCACCTCAAAGACTTCGACCTCTTCAGTGGAGCGTTCATGGACAGGTCGTACTTCTGGATCCAACGGCAGAACAGCGGTTACGGCTAGGGTGTCACGCCAGAACTGGTCGAAGTCGGCCGGCTTGGTAACCGAGGTCCCGTAGTCTATGGCTGATATGGCGCTCATAGAATCCATGCTCCGTCTAAACAAAAAGGTCAGTGCTGAGATATTTGAGGCCGGAGTCGTTGGCGGTGGTGACGATGACCTGACCGGCCCTAGCCTGGCGGGCCAGCCGCAACGCCGCCGCAACATTGGCGCCGGCGCTGAAGCCGGCGAAAATGCCTTCTTTTTTCGCCAGCGCCCGCGCGGTATCAATGGCCTCCTGGTCGCCAATGGCTAAATAGCCATCACAGTAGGCCGGATCCCATAACGGTGGCACTAAAGCGTAGCCGGCGCCTTGAATCTTATGGCGGGTGTCAACCACCGGTCGGCCGGCCAGGATCGGCGCCTGTTCTGGTTCGACGGCATAGGTTTTCACTTCTGGACTGAACCGCTTTAGAGCGCGGGCGCAACCCATGAACGTTCCGCCGGTGCCGACCATCGCGCAGAACATCTCGACCTTGCCGGCGGTCTGCTCCCAGATCTCGCGGCCAGTGCCAAGCTCGTGGGCGCGGACGTTGCTGATGTTGTTGAACTGATCGGCCCGAAACGCGCCCAGCTTCTCGGTTAGCTCGGTTGTCCTCAGTTCGACTAAATCGAGGTCCTCTTTTGAGACCTGGCCCGGATGGGGCCCGCCGGCCTGTGGCACCAGCACGACCTCCGCGCCAAGAGCCGACAGCATACGTTGACGCTCGACGCTATTGCCCTCGGACATGACGGCGATCATTCGGTAGCCCTTGATCGCGCAGACTATGGCAAGGCCAGTGCCGGTGTTGCCGCTGGTCATTTCAACCACCGGTATGCCGGGCTTCAATCGGTCGTCGGCCTCGGCGTCCTCGATGATTTGGCGAGCGATTCGGTCCTTGATGCTGTAGCCAGGCGAAAAATACTCTAGCTTCAGAGCGATCCGGCCGGGCAGGCCGGCGGTGAGCCGGTCGAGCCAGATCATCGGCGTTTTGCCGATAGCTTCGATGGCGCTATCTAGTGGTGGCAGATTGGTATCCTTAGAGACGGAGGTTGAGACTATTGTAGCCGTTTCAATGGCTGTGAATTGTTAAGAATCCCCAGCCAATGCGTCTTTCAACTTGGCTAGGGACTGGCGCAGGTTCTGACGGACGGCGCCTTCAACGAGCCGCTGAATGATTGCTCCTAGCCTGCCAGGCGACTCCAGACCCATCGAGAGCTTGACTAAGGCGCCGGTCCCATTAGGCTGGAATCGCCAGAGAGCCTCGCCGGCCGGCCCTTCTATCGAACGGGTGCGGATCAGCGCCCCAGGCTTCAGCTCGACGATCTCGAATACCGAATGTACGCTGACCCCAAGCAGCCGGCCAGTCGCGTCTATGCGAGCGCCTAACTCGGCCACCGGCGAACCTAATGGTTCAAAGCGATCAAATCCAACCATGAAGTTCTTGGCGTTGCGCGAGTCGGCAACGTAGTCGTATACCGCGTGCGGTGGCAGTGGAATCTCGATCGTTTCTTCGATAGTGAGCAAAATCGAACTCCAATTAAGCAGTCAGCGATCAGCTTTCAGGATTCAGCTAAAGAGTACTGCTTGTTGTGCCAAGACCGCCCGCTCCGCCCGCAACGACTTCTGATCCCATTACTTTTCGACAGCAGTCGTGCCAATGGTATCAAACACAAACGATCCTTCGTGGAAATCAACCTTGATGGCGCAGCCATCGGCGAACTTGCCCTCTAGCAACTGATATGCCAATGGATCAAGCAGCCGGCGTTGGATCGTCCGGCGCAAAGGTCGCGCCCCATAGACCGGATCATAGCCTTCTTCCGCCAGCGCGCTCTTTGCCGCGTCGGTGATCACCAATTCTATTCGACGATCCTTCAGTCTTTCAGCCACCCGGCCTAGCTGAATATCCACGATGCTCAGGATTTGCTCGCGGCCCAACGATTGGAAGATCAGAATCTCATCAACGCGGTTCAAGAACTCCGGCCTGAATTGCACCCGCAGCGCCTCATTGACCATCCGCCGGATCTCGTCCATCCCGCGGTCAGTGGCTTGGGAGATCCACTCGGTGCCAACGTTGCTGGTCATAATTACGGCCGTGTTCTTGAAGTCAACGGTCCGGCCCTGCCCATCGGTCATCCGGCCATCATCCAGCAATTGGAGCAGGACGTTGAACACGTCGGGATGCGCCTTTTCGATCTCGTCAAAGAGCACCACCGCGAACGGCCGCCGGCGGACCGCCTCGGTCAACTGGCCGGCCTCCTCGTAGCCGACGTAGCCAGGTGGCGCGCCGATGAGCCGTGAAACAGTATGCTTCTCCATGTACTCCGACATATCAACCCTTATCAGCGCCTGCTCATCGTCGAATAGGAACTCAGCCAGCGCCCGCGCCAGCTCGGTCTTGCCGACGCCGGTGGGACCGAGGAAGATAAAGCTCGCCAGCGGTCGGTTCGGATCCTGCAGGCCGGCCCGGGCCCTCCGGATTGCGTTGCTGACAGTGATAATGGCCTGTTCCTGGCCAACAACCCGTTGCCGCAGCCGGTCCTCCATCTTGAGGAGCTTTTGCAGCTCGCTTTCCAGCATCTTGCTGACCGGCACGCCGGTCCAACGGCTGACTACCTCGGCAATGTCCTCCTCGTCCACCTCCTCTTTGAGCAGACGCAGGTTGCCTTTGCCATCGGCCAGCTTCGCTTCCTCCTCGGACAACTGGCGCTCGTACTGGACGAGGTCGCCGTATTTCAGCTTAGCGGCCAAACCGAAGTCGGCGGCTCGTTCGGCCCGCTCGATCTCGAAGCGGGTCGCTTCGATCTTCTCGCGCAACTGTTGCAGCTTGCCGATGGAGCTTTTTTCATTCTCCCACTGCAACCTCAACCGGGCGCTCTGCCCTTTCAGCTCGCTCAGCTCTTTTTCCAGCTTTTCCAATCTGTCTTTGGATGCCGCATCGGTCTCTTTCCGCAAGGCTTCTCGCTCGATCTCTAGTTGCATCGCCCGGCGCTCGACTTCGTCTAGCTCGGTTGGCAGGCTATCAATCTCGACTCGCAGCTTGCTGGCGGACTCATCAACCAGATCAATGGCCTTATCTGGCAAGAAGCGGTCGGTGATGTAGCGGTTGGAGAGCACGGCGGCGGCGACCAGGGCCGAGTCCTTGATCCTGACGCCGTGGTGAACCTCGTAGCGTTCCCGCAGGCCGCGCAGGATGCTAATCGTTTCTTCGACCGTCGGCTGATCAACCAGGACCGGTTGGAAGCGGCGCTCTAGGGCAGCGTCCTTCTCAATGTGCTTGCGGTACTCGTCTAGCGTGGTAGCGCCGATGCAGTGCAACTCGCCGCGAGCGAGCATCGGCTTCAGCATGTTGGAAGCGTCCATCGCGCCTTCAGCCGCGCCGGCCCCGACCACCGTGTGCAGTTCGTCAATGAATAGCACGATCCTTCCCTCGGACTCTTGCACCTCGCGCAGGACTGCCTTGAGCCGGTCCTCGAACTCGCCGCGATACTTAGCGCCGGCCACCATCGCGCCGAGGTCGAGGGCGACTATCCGGCGGTCTTTCAAGCTCTCCGGCACATCGCCTTTGATGATCCGTTGAGCTAGTCCCTCGACGATGGCTGTCTTGCCCACACCCGGCTCGCCGATCAGGACCGGATTATTCTTGGTCCGGCGGGACAGCACTTGAACGACACGTCGTACCTCTTCATCGCGTCCGATGACTGGATCGAGCTTGCCGGCTCGCGCCAACTGAGTCAGGTCGCGGCCGTACTTCTTCAGCGCCTCGTATTTGTTTTCGGGGTTCGGATCGGTGACCCGATGGCCACCGCGGACCGATTCCAACGCCTGGTAGAGCTTCTCGGTGGTGACGCCTAACTCGTTGAGCCGTCGGCCAACAGCCGTCGAGCTACCGCTGATGACTAGAGCGATGAACAGATGCTCGGCGCTGATGTATTCGTCGCGCAGCCGGCGGGACTCGTCTTCGGCTTGGGATATGACTTTGGCGAGAGCCGGCGACATGGTCGTCTGATGGGGGCCGACCACGCGGGGCAACCGATTGAGCAATGTTCGCGCCTCGCCGGCCAACATGGCGGGATTAAGCCCCAGCTTTTCGACCAGGCGGGGCGCCACTCCTTCGGACTGTTCCAGCAGAACGAGAGCTAGATGTTCCGGCTCGACCTGGCTGTGGTTTGCCTGCTCAGCCTGACGCTGAGCGTTGACGATTGCCTCTTGCGCCTTTTCGGTAAAACGGTTTGGATTCATTCAACTCACCACCCGCTAAAGGTCTATCAAATTTGGGGGAATATCACCTAATGCATGATCAGGCGACCCTTTTGGGAATGGTGGAACGATCTTCCGGTGGGCAGCCAAACTGTAGGGCGGGGGCTTGTCCCCAGCCGAAATAGGAAGCGAGCGGGGGGACAAGCCCCCGCCCTACGGGACCTTGCCGACAATGACGCACATCCAAAGCCTTTCCCAAAAGACTATCTTGAACCTGCACTAGTGCCTTGTCATAGTTATGTTGAGGAATTGTCACTCTGAGGCCGAAGGCCGAAGAGTCTCGTCGGAGCGTGGAGATTCCTCAGATTCCCTGTGACATACCACTAGCCTGCAATTTGTGCGCTTGAAACCCTGCCGGCGCCTGAAAGACCGAGTAGCTGGGCCCCGCGGCGACCGCTAATCCAAATAGGCGCGGAGTTTCTTTGCCCGGCTTGGGTGACGCAGCTTGCGTAGAGCTTTGGCTTCAATCTGGCGGATGCGTTCACGGGTAACACCAAACTCGCGGCCGACCTCTTCCAACGTCCGGCTGTGACCATCCTCTAAACCGAACCTCAGTTGGAGGACCCGCCGTTCGCGCAGTGTAAGCGAGGCGAGCACGCTGTCAACCTGCTCGCGCAATAATACGAAGGTGGCTACTTCCAGCGGCGCCGGCGATGAGCGGTCCTCGATAAGGTCGCCCAGATGGTTGTCCTGTTCCTCGCCAATTGGCGCTTCGAGCGATACCGGTCGGCGGGCGACTTTGGTTGCCTCGCGCACCCGCAAGGTTGCCAGCTCAACCGCCTCCTGCAATGACATCGGAAGTTCATGCAACCGGCCTAAGACACCGCAGCCGAGGATGAAGTCCCGCCGGCGCAAGGGATCAACTATCGGCGCCGGCTTCCCGTCCTCGGCTGCTCGCACTACCACGGCTTCTACCAGGCGCCTTTCGAGGTCTTCGTCAAATAGTCCCATCATAAGTGCGATCTCTTCGCAGGTCGGCTCGCGTCCCAGTCCTTGCACCAGTTCACGGGACACGCGCGTAAGCCGGTTTATCACCTCGACCATATGGACCGGCACCCTAATGGTGCGGGATTGGTCGGCGATTGCCCGGCTGACCGCTTGCCTGATCCACCAGGTAGCGTAGGTGCTGAATTTGAACCCACGGCGATGATCGAACTTGCCGACCGCCCGCATCAAGCCAAGATTGCCTTCCTGGATCAGGTCGAGAAAAGCCATGCCCCGCCCCAAGTATTTCTTGGCTACGCTGACGACCAGCCGAAGATTGGCCTCGGTCAAACGCTGTTCCGCTAGCTCGGCTCCCCGCTTCAGACTGCGGAAATGGGCCTCAAGCTCGTGCTCCTGCCCTGCTAACCCTCCGACAACGTCCTCACAGCAAGGGATATCTTCCGTGCTTGGGCAGTGCAACAGGGTTCGGATCTGCGGGGGCAGAGCGCGGCTATAGACTGAGAACTCAATAACACGAGCTTGGCTCTCGTCAAACGGCAGGTCTAGGCATTCGCTGACAAGGCGGGACATCTCTACATTTATGCAGTAGTCCACCTCTTTGCGAAAATTCGGATGGTAAATCGTTTGAGCGACTGAAAAACTGTTAGACAATCCGAGGAAAGAGGCAATGACATCCACTAGCTGGCGACTATGCTGGATGCGTCGGTAGATCTCGGTGGCCAAATCTAAACTAGACAAACGTCGCAGGAAACTGTGAGCGTAAACACTTTCGAGACGCTTCAACAATGCGGCCTCTTCCAACCGACAAGCCAGCCATTTTTCGTCGCTGGCGGTGAGGAGCTGCCCTCGGCCGATCTCATGCAGATACATTTTGACCGGGTCATCAACCGCTATTTCGTCAGCGTTGAGGTCCTCGTCATCAATGTTGAGGGCATGATCTAGTAAAGATTCGGCTTCTAATAGGTCGGCGTCAAAGGGGCCTTCGTCATCTATCGTATCTGGGCGACGAAATGAAACCTCGATCAATGGCATCCTCCCTGGGACGCGCGCCAAAATTCGGCATATTGCGCGTGCTGACCTTCGTTTTATGAATATTGCAAGCTTATTACGACTATTTGGAGGCTTGGTTGAGCCGTCGAGAAGCGGTAAATACCTCGCGCCGGCCCAAATCAATTTGCGATTTTAGATTTTGGATTTTGGATTGGGTTGGCTACCTCAATCCAGAATCCTAACTCGGCAAAGCCGAAACCAAAATTGTGCGCATTTTGCGCGCAATTTCACTCGTAAGATACTAATCTCGCCGCGACAGGTCCCACAGCTTCCTAGCACAAATCGAGGAGATTCTACACCCTCTCATGCCCTATTTCAACGCCAGCGAGGTCTATTTTCGTTCCGATTATCAGCATTCTCTTGGTACAGCCGGAACGTGGCCTATGCGAGACCATTTTCTGCTCAGGGTGGGTCTCCACAATTCAGGAGCCAACGACCCACCAACAATCATTACTATGGAGTTAGCAGGCCCCGTTTCAGCGCATACCGGACCAGCTCGGAACGGCGATGCAGGTTCAGCTTTACCATGATCCGCGAGCGGTAGGTGTCAACCGTCTTCACGCTGATGACGAGCTTGTTGGCGATCTCCTGATTGGTGTAACCCTCAGCCGTCAGCTTCAGCACCTCGCGCTCACGTTCGGTAAGGCGCTCCAGGCCAGCGCGGTCATCGCTATGCCGCAGGTAGTCCTCCAGCAGCGCCTTAGCCGCCGATGGGTATAAAAAGGCGCCGCCGGCCTGGACTGCCCGGATCGCCTGCATCAGTTCGGTATCGGCCGAGCGTTTCAGCACATAACCATCGCCACCGAGTCGCAATACTTGCATCAAGTATTGATGTTCGTCGTGCATGGTAAGGACGAGGATTCTTGACTCGACGCCGGCTTGGCGGATGGCGCTGATAGCTTCGAGGCCGGTCATCCGAGGCATAGCGATGTCCATTACCACTACGTCCGGCTTTAGCTCGATTGTCTTGGCAACAGCCTCGTGCCCATCGCCGGCCTCGCCAATCACTTCCATATCCGGCTCTTGGTTAATCAGCGCGCGCAGGCCGGCCCGCAGCATGGCATGGTCATCGGCCAGCAATACCCGGATCTTGTTACCCATGCGCTGCCACCACTGTCATTTCATCTAGTGGGATCCGCACTTCGATGCTCGTACCTTGACCCTGCTTTGAGTGTATCTGCAAGCTGCCCCGGACCAATGCCAATCGCTCTTGCATGCCAAATAGCCCCAGCCCGCCTTTGTCGCCGGACTTCAATGTTTCCTCAACGTCAAATCCAATACCATTGTCAACGATGATGACTGATACCGAGTCCGGCTGGCGTTCAAGCCGGACTGAGAGACGATTTGCGTTGGCGTGTTTCGTGATGTTGGTGAAAGCTTCCTGGACGATCCGGTAGATGACGATCTCAACTGGCGCCGGCAAACGTTCTTCGAGACAGGTCGCCTCGAATTGGACTTCGGCGCCTGTCAGCTCGGAGTACCCGCGAGCGTACCATTCTACTGCGGCCTTCAATCCTAGATGATCCAGGGTGCTAGGTCGTAGGTCCATCGCCAGCTTGCGCACCTCATCAATTGCCTGAACGGTCATTTCGCGCAATTGGGTTACTTGTTCCTTGATCTCGGTCAGGTTATTCAGGTTCTCCATCAGCCGCAGCGTGACCAGGATCGAGGTCAAAGACTGGGCTGTTTGATCGTGCAGCTCGCGGGCGACGCGCTTGCGTTCCTCTTCCTGGGCGGTGATCACCTGAGAGGAGAGCAGTTGAACCTGGCCGCGGTAGCGTTCCAGACCGTCGAGCATGTTGTTGATCGTGTCAGAAAGTCGGTCAATATCCGGGTCGGAAATCAGGCCGTGCACGGCCCGGGCGCCTAAGTTGCCCTGCCGCACCTCATCAACCGTGTGCGATAGTGTGGCAACCGGTCGGAATGCCGCCCGCAAGACAATCAGGTTTACAGCGACGCTCAATCCTACGCCAATCAGGGCGAAGATCACCACTAGACTGGTGTATGGATTGTCCGGTGATAAACGTATGGTCTCCGCCGTCACCAGCGTTCCGAAGATTGCGCCCGAGACGACGATCAGCGAGTTGGCAACCAGAACCTTATATAGCAGCGGCACACGCAGCAAAGCTCGCCCCCAT
>JBCLEL010000051.1:0-11614 GCA_038913435.1 Chloroflexota bacterium | reverse complement strand
ATTTCACTGATGGTGATGATGGCGCTAGTCATGAACGATAGCGGGATGGCCAATCTACTGGCACAGGGTATCCAACAGGTTGCCGGGCCGGTGTTTCCGGTGTTGTCGCCGTTCGTCGGCGTGCTTGGCGCATTCATCACTGGCAGCAATACCAACTCCAACGTGATGTTCGGCGCTCTCCAGTTGCAAACTGCGCAAGCCCTAGCGATCAGTGGCGTACTGATTGCGGCGGCGCAATCGGTTGGTGGGTCGCTAGGGGCCGGCGTCTCGCCTGACAAATCGGTGATCGGAGCGGCGGTGACCGGACTGAGTGGCTCGGAAAATCAGATAATGCGTAAAGCGTTGCCATATTGTGTAATCATCGTACTGGTCGTTGGTATTCAGGCTTGGGCGTTGATAGCGCTACTAGGCATGGCGCCGTGAAGATACCGGTGGTAGGTGGCTTATTTTCTGCGTCAAAGCCAGTGGTTACCTGGGCTGCATTTCTGGCGATATGGATAGCGTTTCCACTGCTATATTTTGGCGCGACGACCGCCGGCTATGAGTTGCTAGCGGTAGTAGGGCTAGTGATGCTGGTTGTGGCGGCGCTCATTACTGTGTCGCTGCTCTAGCGCCACCTAACAAGGTCTTTATGCAGAGGTGAGCGGAATTATCGAGCCTTTACCCTGTAGCGACAGCGGGCGAACCAGCTATCCGCATAGCTCGATGTTTCTGCGCTCTGCTGTAGGTATCGTAGCGCGGGGCCTTGCGCCCCGCCATCCCCACGCATAGGACAAGCCCCCCGCGCTACTTTAGTGGCAGGTAGGTTAAGGTACTAGGGCCGGCTGCAAGGCTTCTTGCCCATCTTCTTGTCGGTCGGGGATGAAGAAGGTGCAACAGGAATCGCCGTTCAACATCCAATCCCGGCGCTCGACCGGTGTGTCAAGCAGCTTGTTGAAGTACACCAGTTCGGCCTGGCAGACGACCGCCGGGTGCTTGCTGGCGCATGAAAAAACTGGGCAATGTCGCTGTCGGATCAGGTAACCACCTTCGACCCTGGACAGATCAGCTAAGGCGCCTTCCTGAGAGCGTAGCTGAGTCAATATCTCGACTTGTTCGTCGAGTGATCGGCCGGCGAACTGCGAGCGATGCTCGCTGGCCCAACCTTCTCCGATCTGATTGGCCAGCCGGCCACAACAGCTTTCCCCCTCGGCGGCCACCATCGCTTCGATCAGACGATTTGCAAACAGATCGTAGACTTGTGGGAAATGCTGCATAGACTCGGCGGTCAGAGAGTATACGAAGTGTGGCCGGCCTATTTTTCTACGCTTTTCTTCGTATTTGACTAAACGCTCCTTCTCCAGCACATTGAGGTGGGCGCGCACAGTCATAGGCACCAGACCAAGCTCCGAGGAAAGCTCCTCTAGGGTAGCTTGGCCCTTGCGCTTCAATATATATAAAATCTCGCGTCTTGTTCGTTGCACGACTATGACCCTGTTTACCTATTATATGTAGACTAAACGACGCTACCTGATTTGACCATATTTTCTTCAGAAATTATCTTAAAACCGCTGAGAACGCAGATGTCACAGAGAAAACTGCGTTCAATATATTGCCGTAGGGGCGTTCAAATGAACGCCCCTACGCCTAGGGCTTTTCAATTCTCTTACGTCGGTTCGTTCCGAAACGCCTGCCAAGCCCGTTCGCCCCACCCCAGGCACGAGACAAGATCGTACCCTACATTTTTGTGGGGCCGCGGCATTTAGGGCAGGAGCTTGTCTCTTGCCGTGAGCAAGGCCGCAAATCACAGCCTCACTTTACGAGCACGACACCAACATTAGAAAATTGCAAAAAGCCCTGCCCTACGCCTGCCTCCTCTGGCCCTCTGCGTTGAATTTTAGGATAATCTCTTACTCCTCCAGGTAGTCGCGTAGTAGCCGGCTCAATCGCGGGTTGCGTAGCTTGCCTAGAGCCACGCCCTCAATCTGACGGGCGCGTTCCCGGGTGACACCCAGCTTGGCGCCAACCTCATCTAGAGTACGTTGGTGACCGTCTTCCAGGCCGAATCGCAGACGCAGCGCCATTTGCTCACGCACTGGTAGGTTTTGGAACACCTCATCGATCTGCTCAGTTAGCAGGTTCTGGGCGATCGTATCGTACGGCGCCGGTGTGAGTTGATCGGGGATAAATTCGCCCAGGCTCGATTCTTCGTCCTCACCGACCATTGTCTGCAGTGAGATCGGCACCTGGAACGCCCGGAAGACATCTCGCACCTTCTCGGCCGTAAAATCGGCCTCCTCAGAGATCTCCTCCGGCGTAGCTTCGCGGCCCAGCTCCTGTTGAAGCCGGCGGTCTACCGAATTCAGCTTGTTGATCGTCTCAAATATGTGGACCGGGATGCGGATCGTGCGAGCCTGATCGGCGATAGCTCGGGTGATCGCCTGCCGGAGCCACCAAGTCGCATAGGTCGAAAACTTGTATCCCTGCCGCCAGTCGAACTTTTTGACGGCCCGGTTCAGCCCGATGTTGCCCTCCTGAACCAGGTCCAACAGCGGCACACCACGGCCCATATAACGCTTTGCCACGCTGACGACTAAACGTAGGTTGGACTCGATGAGCCGCTTGCGCGCTGCCTCACCCTGACGCACCAGCTCGGTGAGCCGTTTCTTTTCTTCCGGGCTGACTGGCCCAGCCGCCAGTGTATCGAGGGCGGCCTTTCCGTGCTCGATCGCTTGCGCCAACTGCACTTCGTCTTCGGCAGTCAACAGCCGGATACGACCGATCTCACGCAGATACAGCGCAGCCGGAGTGCCAGTAGCCGAACCGTCGGCTGGGTACTCTTCCTCGATTTCACCGGGAGTTTCCGGCTCTTCCTCCGGCTCAACCTCTGCTTCAACCGCCACTTCATCTTCGGGTTCTAGGTGTTCGGTTTCCTCTATCTCCTCTATCTCTGCTTCTGATTCGGCCCACGCATCCAGATTAGGCTTTCGACTGGCTCTAAAGTCTTCTGGGAACGCGATCGTGCCTTCGGTGTCAACATAGTTTATCGTCATACCTCACCCCACCCGGAAATTTGGCGTGCAATCCCATACGCTCAGTCAGGTCTGGGATGCTTGCGCGGGCGCCCTGGACGTGCCGGATTTAGCTTCGGGTCCCAGACCGGGTAGATGCGGATTGGACGAATTTCGTCGAGGTAAACCGGCCCACCGCAGCGGCAACATCGCAACTTTCTGGCGCCTGACATCTCCTGCCCGCATTGCTCAGCCGGTTTGAAGGTGCGCTGGACGACGGGCGTGGTCGAATCGCCGATAAACTCACCGGTTATGTGACCACAGTGATAGCACTTAACGTCAACGGCTAGGAGCATCATTGCCCTCCATCTTCGGCGAGCAGGGCCTCAACTCTGTTGGACAAAGGTCAAGACGCCTACTCAAGACTGCGATAATATGGTACGGCCGAGAGGGTCATTTGTCAAGGTGGATTAGTTAAATAAGGTAATTAACTTACAAACTCTGCGAACTGCCGGATGTGTGGCAGGAAGCGACGGTCTATGCGCCCCTCCAAGCGGGTCTCGTCTCCATTTCGTTCAATTTTGACCTCGGCAGCCTGGCGAGCAAACTGATGGACTAGGTCTTCCCGGTAGGCGGGCACTATTAGCGAAACGTGAGGCCAGTCCCGGCTCAGGACGCTTTCAACCCGCCGGCTCAACTCTGCAACACCTTGCCCGGAGACGGCCGACACTAGCACGCCTCCAGGAGCGCCGGAAACTATCCTATCCAACCGAGCCTGTTCCGCTTCGCTAACTTGAGTCAGATCGCCCAGTCTATCCGACTTGTTCAGAGCGGTCACTATCGGTCTGTCGGTCAGCCCAAGCTCGGCCAGAGTTTCCGCTACCGTTTGTAGGTGCATTTCGGCCAATGGATGCGAGACGTCAACGACTTGCAGCAGGAGTTCGGCCGACTCCAACTCTTCCAGGGTGGCCCTGAAAGCGGCAATCAGCGTGGGAGGCAGTCTTTGGATGAATCCAACGGTGTCGCTAAGCAGCACTTGCAGGCCAGCGCCAATCATCCATCGCCTGGTGGTTGGATCCAACGTGGAAAAGAGCCTGTCCTCGCTGGTGACACCTGCGTTGGTCAGCCGATTTAGCAGCGTTGATTTACCGGCGTTGGTGTAGCCGACCAGCGCAATCTGGGGAATACCGTTTGACTCGCGCCGCCGGCGGTAGAGCGAGCGGTGACGACGTATCTTCTCGATCTCGCGTCGCAGATCGCCGATCCGGCGACGCGCCTGCCGGCGGTCAACCTCGATCTGCGTCTCCCCCGGACCGCCGTACGCGCCGGCTCGTCCAAACTGGCGGCTGAGGTGGGTCCACTGGCCGGCCAGCCGGGGCAAGAGATACTCTAGCTGGGCTAGCTCGACCTGGAGCCGGCCCTCGCTTGTCTGCGCCCGCTGGCCAAAGATGACCAGGATCAGGGCGCTGCGGTCCATCACCTGGCAACGGGTCGCTTTTTCTAGGTTACGCTGCTGATTTGGCGTTAAGTCAGCGTCGAAGATGACAGTGTCGTATCCAAAGGCAACGCGACCTTCGGCTAGAGATTCTACCTTGCCTTTGCCAATCAGAAAAGCGGGGTTGATCTGGCGGATGCGCTGCTGGAAGCGGGCGACGACCTGGTAGCCGGCGCTGGCGCTCAGTTGAACAAGCTCATCCAGGGACTCATCGGGGCTGACCAGTTCAGTCACGCCGTCAAAACTTAATCCGACGACCGCAACCCTGGGGATTTTGGATTTTGGATTTTGGATTTTGGATTTCTCCAATCTGGCGATTTTGGATTTTTTGCAATCTAAAATCGGCAATCTTAACCAGCGGGAGCCTGGCGATTTTAGAGCGTGTGTAGAAAGCCGTACACGTGAGCCGGGTACGGCCCTCATCCCCTTGATCCCCTTGATCCCCTTCTCCCGTGCGCGGGAGAAGGGGAATTTCTACTGGGGGACACCCCCAGACCCCCGTCCAAGGGGCTTGCGCCCCTCGGCACTCCCCCTGGCCGGCCTTTAGGCCTGGCCAAGCGCCCGGACTTGAGTCCGGCGATGCAGACCCGCTTCTCACACTCCCTCTTAGGTCTTGAATCTAGGATATTGGATTGTCTCCAATCTAAAATCGGCAATCTAAAATCTAAAATGGTGTGGGCCATTGCCCCACAAAGACCAGTTCGGCCGGCCCCGTCATCCAGACCTCATCGTCGGCCCATTCGACCAGCAGGTCGCCACCGGGCAGGCTGATGGTTGCGTTGGAGTCAACGCGCCCTTCCAGTCGCGCCGCCACCAACGTCGCGCATGCGCCGGTCCCGCAGGCCAGCGTCAGGCCGGCGCCGCGTTCCCAGACCCTCAGCTTGATGTGGTTCCGGTCGAGCACTTGAGCGATCTCAAAGTTGACACGTCGAGGGAAGAAGGTGTGACGCTCGACCAACGGTCCGATTGTCTCTAGTTTGAACTGGTCTGGATCGTGGGCCAGGAAGTGGACCGCGTGCGGGTTGCCAGTTGACACGCAGGTAACGCTCAGCGCTCCAAAGCCACCCTCGATCCTCTCAGCAACGACCGGCTCGCGATCGCTGTCAACCGGAATCCGCCGGCCTGCCAAAATGGGCTTGCCCATTCCGACAGTCACCATGGTCTTTCCCTGCCCATCTTTGAACAGGCGGAGTGTCTTGACGCCGGCGCCGGTTTCAACTGTCATCTCGTCACCGCTGATCAGTCCACAGTCAACCAAGTGCTTAGCGAAGCAACGGATGCCGTTGCCGCACATCTCGGACTCGGAACCGTCGGGGTTGTACATCTCCATCCGGTAGTCTGCCGCGTCGGTCAGGCGCACCAGCAACAGGCCATCCGCGCCGATGCCGAGGTGACGGTCGCACATTTGTTGGGACAGGGCGGACCAAGCTATTCCGTCCAGCCGGCGGGCGTCAATCAAGACAAAATCGTTGCCGATGCCGTGATATTTCCAGAATGGCAGTGCGGAATTTGTCATCCAGTTCTCCAGATAGGGCATTGCCAGTTTCATTGTACAGCCTGATTGCCGATTAAGGCTGATTTTATCAGCGCCGATGTCTTTTGCAATAGCCCTGGATCGTCGCCGGCCAGCCAATGGATCTCGCGCTTCCACCGGCGGAACCAGGTCAACTGGTGGCGGGCATAACGATGCGTCTCGTACTTGGTTCGCTGGACCGCTTCTTCGAGCGAACAGTCGCGGTGAAGATAGGCGGCAATCTCGCGGTATCCGAGGCTTGACAGGGCCGGCCGGTTGAAATCAACGCCTTCGGCCAGCAGCCGGCCTGTCTCGTCAACCAGGCCGGCCGCGATCTGCCGGTCTATCCGCTGGTCAATACGATCATACAACTGCTCGCGTTCAAAATGCAGGCCGATGATGAGAGCTGCAAAATCGGGCGGGCTAACCGCTGTCAGCTCGCTAAAAGGCCGGCCGGTTGTCTGATATACCTCCAACGCGCGGATGACCCGGCGAACGTTATGGGGGTGAATCCGGGCGGCGGCGGCTGGATCGGCAGCCTTCAACTCTTGGTAAAGCGCCTCATTCCCTTCGGTCGCAGCGCGCCGCTCCAACTCTGCGCGCAAGGCCGGCTGCGGCGCCGCCGGCGGAATCTGGTAGCCATCTAGCAACGCTCGCAGATACAGCGGAGAACCGCCGACGATCACCGGCAGCTTGCCGGCAAGTTGGATTGCCGCGATACAGGACATAGCATCGCGCTGATATAGAGCGATGTTGTAGTCCCCTTGCCATGCGATTATGTCAATGAGGCGGTGGCGGACGGCCGCCTGTTGTTCGGAAGTCGGCTTGGCGGTGGCGATGTCGAGCCGGCGGTACACCTGGCGCGAATCTGCCGACACGACTTCCATATCGAAGCGCCCCGCCAGTCCGACGGCCAGATCGGTCTTGCCGGCGGCAGTTGGGCCGATGATGGCAACCACCAGTGGGCGGCGATCAGTGTTTTTGTCCGCCGGCGTTTGGCCGGCTTCAGTTCCAAAAGATTTGCCCATTGTTGTAAATCATAATGTATGGCAGTTCGTTTAAAAAACCGGCGCTTCATCATCTGGTAACATAAGTGTGCCGTCGTCAGCGGCTTTTAAGCCGTTGTTCAAGCGCCCGGCTTTTAAGCCGGCGGCGATCCATTCGCCGGAGTGACGAGTAGCGCGGGGGCTTGTCCTCTGCAACGGGCAGGACGGCGGGGCACAAGGCCCCGCGCTACAAGTACCTGACCAAGTTGTTAAATCTCATTAAGCCGGCGACCCATTCGCCGGACTAAAGTCCGGGCGCTTGCCAGGCGGCCTGAAGGCCGTTACCTCGCCATAAGACTTTTCGTCGTTGGGCGAGCGTCCCCTAGGGGCGGGGGCCACTCACGCAAAATTGGAGCATGGAGGACAATCGTTGGCAGAACAGCAGTGGGAGTATTGCCAGCTTTCCGTCTACGATCGGAACGAGCACAGCGGCCTCTTCGGCGGGAAGAAAGGACGGAGCTATGACTGTCGGGTACATTATTTCGGGCCTGCCGGCATTAAACATAATCAGCTTACTGAGCTTGGTAAGCTGGTCTTCTCTCCCCCTGTCAATCCCTTTTCCGAAGCTATGGGCCTTATGGGAGCGGCCAGTTGGGAACTCGTCTCGGTACAACACGGGAACGTGGTGACTGAGTATACCGGGCAGGGAATAAGGGGCGAGATCGTCCACTATAGCATAGTCGCCTACTTCAAGCGCCCGGTTCAACCGGGCAGAGCGGTAGATGAGCCGAAGCTCGTGTTAGGCGAGGGTGTTTAGCCTTGTCACAACAGTTGTAACACTCACCAATGAGTAGCATCCAGGAACCAGCCAGTTCATCGGCCGGCCCTGACCTGATTGTCGCTTGCGACCTCGGCGGCACCAACTGCCGGGTGGCGTTGGTTGACCGGGCCGGCCGCATGCTTTACCGCCAGACCTTGCCGACCGAGGCCGAACGTGGACCGGAAGCAGTGATAGACTTGATGACCGCCATGCTCACGGCGGCAATAGCTCAGGTCGGCTCTGCCCAGCCGCTGGCAGTCTCCATCTCCTCGCCGGGGCCGCTCGATCCCTGGCGTGGTGTCATCTACCACCTGCCAAACCTGCCAGGTTGGGACGGGATACCGCTCAAAGACATGCTCGAAGAGCGTCTCCGGCTGCCGGTATATGTCAGCAATGACGCCAACGCCGCTGCCCTGGCCGAGCACCGCTATGGCGCCGGTCGCGGCACTCATACTATGATCTACGTCACCGTTTCAACCGGCATCGGCGGCGGTGTGGTGCTAGATGACCGACTGCTGTTGGGCGCCAGGGGAGCAGCCGGCGAACTTGGGCACATAGTTGTTGATCCAAATGGGCCATTATGCGGATGTGGTGGCTACGGTTGTGTCGAGGCGCTTGCTTCCGGGCCGGCCATCGCTCGGCAGTTCATTCAACGCTTGCAAGCCGGCGATAGCTCTGCGCTGGCAGCGACGCCGGTAGAAAAGATTTCTGCGGTTGAAATTGTAGAGGCGGCGAGCGCCGGCGACGGCTTGGCCAGATCGGTTCTGGCGGAGGCCGGTCGCCGGCTGGGTATAGCGATGGCAAGCGTGATGAACCTGCTTGATCCTGAGATGATCGTCTTTGGTGGCGGCGTCTCAAATGCCCGCGAACTGATCTTCGCGCCGATGCGAGAGGCGATCAGCCGGCACGCCATGGGCCATGTTCGGGACAGTTGCAGGATTGAGATGGCCGCGTTGGGGGATGATGTATGTCTATACGGCGCTGCGGCGATTGGCTTCAGCCGGGCCGATCAGCCGGCCGGCTAGGAAGCCGAGGCGCGGTCCGGCTCGGCCGGCAGGTCGGCCAGCCGGGTCTGCCGGCCAACCAGGATCAGTCCAACCGACCCCACGATCACGCCGAACCACAGCGTCGCCAAGCGGATCATGAGCGTTGCCGCCGCCGCAATAGTCGGGCTACCTGTCACCCCAAGCACGATCAACAAGCCGGCGATGCTGCCTTCGGCGGCGGCCAGCCCGCCGGGAAGCATAGAAACCGCTCCGACCAGGCTGGCAGAGGCCAGGATAAAGGTCGCTTGCACCAGCAGCGTTGGACTAGCCGGCAGGCCCAGCCCGATCAATATCAGATAGAAGGCCACGCACTCACCACCCCACGAGATGACGCCCAAGCCGACGGCGAACAACAAGTTCTTGCCGGCGAAAAGAATCTGACTCGCATCGCGCAAGTTCTCCAAGTGGGCAACCCTCTCCCGCAGCCAGGGGAGCCGGCTCAATTGGCGGATCACGGCGTCGGAGACTGCCTTTTGTTGGGAGACTATCAGTATGGCCGCCGCGACCACCACGATCACCGCCACTATCTCGCGGCCTATGCCATAGAGGATTAGTCCAGCGCCGGCCAGGATCACCATCGCGATTCCGTCGGTCAGACGTTCGGCCAGGATGATCGGCGCGCTGCGCGAAATTGGCACGCCGGTCATCTCTCGCAGTAGATAGGACTTCAGCCACTCGCCAACCTTGCCGGGGGTCATCGCCATCGAAAGACCGGCAAGAAAGATCAGCGCGCCGTCACGCCGGCTGGTTGCGCCAGCCCCGATAAGACCCAGGTAATACCGCCACTTCATAAAGCGTAATGAGTAGTTGAGCAGGGTCAGTACGAGTACGGCCGGCGCCAGTCGCCAATCGAAAGTGGCAAACGCGGTGATTAGGCTGGGAAGGTCGCCGTATATCGTCAGTCCCAGCATAACCAACAGGCCCAGCCCCAGCGACAGCAACAGCCGGCGCGTCAGCGAAGGTGGTATCAACGTCGCTTTAACAGTGAGATGAACTCGGCCAAGTCTTCCACGATGAAGTCCGGCCGGTAGGGCGTGTCTTGAACCTCGTCGCGTCTGGAGACGCCGGTGAGCACCAATGCCGTTGATACTCCGGCTGCCGAACCGGCCTGGATGTCGGTGTCGAGCCGGTCGCCGACGAGCACTGTCGTGCCCTTACGGGCGCCCAGTAGGTCTAATGCTATATCAATCATATCCGGCTGCGGTTTGCCAATTACCTTTGGTTGGACGCCGGTCGTTGCCACCAGCGCAGCCAAGATTGACCCGCAGCCCGGCGCTAATCCGCGCTCGGTAGGAAGGGCCGTGTCAGGATTTGATGCGATAAACTTAGCGCCGTTTTGTATCGCCAGCGCAGCCGTGGCCAGCTTTTGGTAGGTGAGCTGGCGGTCAAGGCCAACGCAGACGTAGCGGGGCGCATTTTCGTCAACCCAGAAGCCGGCGCCGGTCAACGCATCATTGAGGCCGTCTTCGCCGATTATGTAGACAGGAGCGCCATTCGGCTCCAGCTTTCGCAGGTAGATAGCGGTAGCGACTGCCGACGTGAGGACAGCTTGTTCCGGCACTTTGATGTCCATTGTCGCCAGTTTGTTGACGTATTGGGCCGGCGTCAAAGTCGAGTTGTTGGTAATCAGATTGTATTTGAGGCCCAGCCGTTTGATTTCGCGGAATAGCTCATTCGCGCCCGGCAAAACCTGCATACCTACATAGACTACTCCATCGAGGTCTATCAATACACATTCGACCGAGCCTAGTGCATAATCAGACGACATTTTTGGGAATACCGTTTCAAAATAGCTTTTCACCCCTAGTTGTTTGGCCTGGGATCCTTCACCAGTGAAGGACACCTCATCCCCTGACCCCTTCTCCTGCGAGGAGAAGGGGAAATAATTAGTGGGGGACAACCCCCACATCCCCCGTCAATGGCTTCGCCCCTGCACCCCTTAGAGTCCGCCTAGCATAGCCTAACACCTCGTTTGAGTTAACACTAGTATGCCCACCGCCGACCGTAATACCACCATTCGATGACCAGCGCCAGTAGAAACGCCGCTGCCACCCAGAGCCAGATCGGGACCTGACCGATGATCTCATCAAAGGTGGAACCGATAGCTTCGACCGAGGCGACGAAATCTCCCCTGGCGCGTAACTGAGACTCTGACTCAGACAGCCCATTTACGATGAATGTCCTTTGTGCGATCGGATCGTTGCTACCGGTGGCGCGGTCTATGACTTGATACACGCCTTTCTGATTCGTCTCAGCAAACCTGATGACCGGTCCTCTCACCGGATATGATAGGACGGCGCCGGATGGCTTGCGAACCAACACCTCGGTTGCACCCGGCGCTGGCGCGATTGGGACAATGTCACCCGGCTCCACCTGCATCGGGATGTTCTCCGGCGCCAGCCATTCCAGCAGGTTGTTTATCAGGATCGGAAAGGCAATGCGCTGAGGCAGGTCTGTTTGCTGTGGGTCAAAGGCAAAAATAACCAGCCTTCGGCCGGCGCTCGTGCCGTAATAAATCAATGGCCCAACGGTGCTCTCAGCCAGCGTCCTGGCCCAAGCCGGGCGGATAACTGCCAGCGACTTAGGCAAGTACAGCGACGGCAGATCAACCGAACCCATCAGGGGGTTCTCACGATCTGTCCGAACCAAATAAACGTTGTTCACCGCGCCATCTATCCCAAGCGGCGTAGTATTGGGCGGCGGATCAACGATCAGTAGGCCACCATCTGGAAGTTCGGCAGGTAAATAATTGTCAAAAAGATAT
>JBCLEL010000050.1:0-11839 GCA_038913435.1 Chloroflexota bacterium | reverse complement strand
TTCGTGAAGGTGTACTGTTGGAGGACAGCAAGCTCGTCTCCCAATCGCAGATCACTATGAGCCAGGTGATGCTGCCGAGCGACGCCAATCAGGCCGGCAACGTTCACGGCGGCGTCATTATGAAGCTGGTTGATACCGCGGCCGGCGTTGCCGCGTCGCGCCACGCTCGCGGACGAACGGTCACCGCCCGCATTGACAGCATGAGCTTCTTAAAGCCGGTCTATGTTGGCGATCTGGTCACGGTGTACGCATCGGTTAACGACGTTGGCACGACCTCGATGGAAGTGGGCGTCCGGGTGGAGGCGGAAGACCTAAACACTGGCGACATCAGGCACGTTTCGTCGGCTTATCTGGTGTTTGTCGCGCTGGATGAGCAGGGCCGGCCCAGAATGGTTCCGCGATTGGTCACCGATACCGAAGAAGCTCGGCGTCGGGTAGAGGCAGCCAAACTTCGCCGCCAGCACCGGTTAGCCGGCGAGGAGGCTATCCGTTCGCTAAGTGAATCAGGGCCACGCCAGCCCAAACCGGCGCTGCAAATCCCACTCTCGCAACAGCCGGCGGCGATAGCCCATCGAGGCGCCTCTGGCGAAAGGCCGGAAAATACGAGGGCTGCATTTGAACGCGCGCTAGAGCAGGGAGCCGAGTTTATCGAGTTTGACGTGCATCTTAGCCGGGATGGCGTACCAGTCGTCATTCACGATGAACTGTTGCCACGCACTACCGACGGTCAAGGCGCCGTGCGCGATAAGACGGTAGCCGAGTTGAAAAAACTGGATGCCGGTCGCTGGTTTGATCCGACATTCGCCGGCCAACGGATACTGACGCTGCGCGAGGCGCTGGAAACACTCGCCGGCAGGACGCGCTTTCTAATTGAGATCAAGAACGGCCCATACTATTACGAGAATATTGAAGACAAAGTAGTTGATGAAACGCTTCGGGCTGGCGTCATTGACCGCGCGGTGGTCATTTCTTTTGACCACCGTGCGGTCCGGCGCGTCCGCCGGCTGAACGCCGATATAGCCACCGGCATCCTGTTCGCCGGCCGACCGATTGACGAAGTGCAATTGGCCCGTGCGGCTGACGCTGACCTGCTGATGCCACATTGGACCTTTGTCCGCCAGGAGGATGTAAGGATGGCCCACGAGGCCGGCCTTACCGTCTTCGCCTGGACCGCCGACCAAGCCGAAATCATCCAGTCATTGATTGCCGCCGGCATAGACGGCATAGTCTCGAATTGGCCGAGCAGAGTGCGGGAATCGAATCGCTCCTCTTGACATTGACCGATAGGGTTTGTTGTATAAATATGCACAGTCGGCTAACATTACAACTACTGTGGGAGGGTGAAATATCACTAATATATCCCTGGAAAGTTGGTGAATTGACTGTATGCAGGTACTTCTCCGAGATGGGGAGGGCTTCGAGCAACTGCTGAAGCGATTTCGGGCGAGCGTGGCCAAACACGCTATCATCAGCGACTTTAAGCGTCACCAGACCTACATGAGCAAGAGTCAGAAGATCCGCGCCAAGCTCCAGCGTGCCGAGCGCAAACGGCTGGCCAAGCTAGCGCGCAGAGCCGCTCGTTCCGCCTCTTATTCCTAGAGACAAAAATCACACCGGCCGGCCTATTTATTTAGCCGGCCGGTGTGATCTCTCGTATTGCTGGAGAGACCAGGGGTGCATGTTTTGGGCGCTGTTACGTTCGGTCTCCGTTCCACCGCCGCCAAAAGGGACTGGCCGTCCTAAACATCGGTGCGTAGCACCATCATGATCTTGGCGCGCAGCGAAGGTGGAGCGCCGTCGCGTTGGGCGCGCAGTGAGATTAAGCGGCGAAGATAACGCTCGAATCGGAAACGAGCATGGCAAGGCTGGCAAAGCTCCAAATGTCGCTCGATCATCGTCCGTTCGTGTTCGTCAAGCTCCATGCTGACAAAACGATGAAATTGCCTCAGAATCCGCTTACAGTTTTCACCCATCTTTTTCACCAATGCCAACCGGCCGAGCATACCCGTTAGCACTAGCATATTCCCAAAGCGCCGCTTGGAGCATCCGCCGGCCGCGGGCCAACCGTGACATCACGGTGCCAATCTTTACGCTGGTTATCTCCGCTATCTCCTTGTAAGAAAAGCCCTCGACATCAGCCAACAAGACAGTCATGCGGTACTGGATCGGCAACTGGCTGATCGCGGTCACAACCTCTTCATCAACCAGTTTCGCGATTGCCTCCGACTCGGCGCTTTCAACCAGCAGTGGGTCATCGGGTCGCAGGTGCTCAAAGAGATAAAAGTCCTCGTTGGCCTCGAGTGAGAGGGTGGTTGGCTGGCGTTTTCTGCGCCGAAAGCGGTTTATAACGCTGTTGGTCAGAATCTTGAAGAGCCAGGCGCGAAGATTTGTGCCCATCTGAAACTGATCTAAGGCCCGATAAGCTCGGAGATAGGTCTCTTGAACCAAGTCTTCCGCCTCTTGCGGATCGCTGACCATCCGCAACGCCGTACGGTACAACGCGTCAATGTGCTTAAGCGCCTCACGCTCAAACAGGCGTTGTCGCTCGGCAACCTGCCTATCACTATCCGTCATCGCTCGCTCCGAACAATCGGCCGGCACCGGCCATTCGGTTGGACCGAGTATAACAGAAAGGAAAAATGGCAGAAGCTATATCTTACTTCTCTCGAGTCCGTTACTGAGCCGCCTGCGCCTCTGCGCCTGGTTCTTGCCGATGACTGGTGACTGCAGCGGCTTCGCCGGCCACATCTCGGATAAACCTAGACGCTTCGGCGCTGACGCCGGCGGCTACGCAGTCCAGATAGGTAGAATAGATCGCCCGCCGGATCATCATGACCCCTTCTGGCGACATCTCCTTACTGATCTGCTTTTGCATGTTCATTAGCCGCCAGAGGCGCTGAAGGAAAAAACGCTGGACAGGCCCCCAGTCCTGGCTTTGCAAAGGGGGTACGCCTACAAGGTAGAGGTCTTGTCCGCCTAGATTGTAACTGCTCATTAGCTTACCCTACTCCACCGGCGAGTGAATTTCTGCATGGATACGCTATCAGTATTATCGGCAGTTTGTCGCTTCGATCTAAGGGCTGTTTGATCAAGTCCCACATCGTTTCCAACGCTACGAGGCTATATTTTATTCCATCCGCCGTTCCTTGTGGAGCAACATTCGTTAAAATTCTGTAACATAAGGGCCTACCTACGGTGTTGTGGCGCGAGAATTACGCGGGTCTACCTACTTTTTGGTGATAGCTAGAGCACAATCGGCCTTCAGGCCAATTGCTGAGCGCCCGGCTTTATGAACTTTAATAGCTTAATCGGGTAATGCGCCAGGAGCGGAACGCTGCGCAGGTTAGGGCGAGAGATCACCCTCACCCTAACCCTCTCCCAGAGGGAGAGGGAACAGATCGCGCCTCTCCCTCTGGGAGAGGCCGGCTGAGTCCGCCAGAGGCGGACGAAGCCGGGTGAGGGCGATGGCAGAATACCTAACCAGATATGCCACGGTCCGACTACCAGATTAAGTTTTTAACTTTCATTCTATGAAAATAGTGCCGCACCGGTGGGTGACGAAGGGCACTCCGGCAACGGCCCCACCGCCCATCCGGCGGCACGAGACAAGCTCGTGCCATACATTAAACGGACTCCTAAACGTAGGGTAGGAGCTTGTCTCCTACCGTCTTTCGTTGTTTCGGATAGCCGGAAGGATCATTTTCAAGGCAATGACGATAGCCCGCCTCAGGCGGGTCATTGCGAGCGTAGCGGAGCAATCTCAACCACCTTAGTCGGGAGCTATTCAAGCAAAACTGGCATTAAATATCTGGAGAACCGGAATGTCAGAATCTCAACTTCCAGCCAGGGCGCGGTAGATGGCGTGGTGAAGATAGACCTCGCGCACATACCGTCTGGTCTCGGAGTAGTCAATCCGCTCGACAAAGAGATCGGGGTCAGCCGCCGCCCAACCGGGGACCGGGCCGGCGCCGGCGTTGTAGGCGGCAATCGCCTGAAAGAGATCGCCACCGAACCTCACAATCTGATTGGTCAAATACCATGCGCCGAACTCGATGGCGACTGCCGGCTGATAGAGGTCGTCCGGCGTAAATCCTGTTCGGCCGAGGGCGGAGGCGATGCCACGGCCGGTTGGCGAGATCACCTGGGTCAATCCCCGCGCATCAGCGGCTGAGATGGCAAAGGGATCATATAGGCTCTCCTGGTGGATCAAAGCGAGTAGCAACCAGGGATCGAGACCTCGCGGCTCCGTCTCCGCGCCCACTATGTCCCAGTAGGCCAATGGATAGGCCAGACGCTGCACCGCCGCCGGCGCCTCGACGACCGTCTTAGCCGGTGAGAGGGCAATCAGCCGCAGCGCCGCCCGGCTCGCCGAATGCCAAAGCTCCAGCTTGGCTAGCCTCCCGCCAAGCTGGAAAAGAAATCGTCCGTTCTGGCTCTCCTCGATCAGCCCGTCAAACTCGGCTTGCGACTCGGCTGGTAGTCCAAGCGCCAGCAAGCCGAGGCCACGGCGGACGCGCGTATTTTGGGCGACATCAACGGATGGGGGCGTTCCCGACCAGCCGGCCAGCCAACGCTCGACCTCGACTCGCTCGGCATCCGCGTTGATTTTCGGGCCGGCGGCGACTGTCGGCCAGCCGGCGACGCCGACCAATAGGTCGCGCGCGCGCAGGGCGTAGTAGCCGGCCGGGCGCGTCTCGGCCGCCGCCTGCAACCGCGCTCGCGATTCGGCGCCATGGCCAAGCTGCGCTAGCGCCTTGCCGGCCCAGAAGCTCAGCCGCGCCCGCTCGCCGCCGCTCGCCTTGGCCATGGCCTCATCCCAAACACTGACCGCCCGGGTAAACCGGCCGGCCTGATAATCCGTCAAACCTTCTCGAAACCACGCCTCGGCAGCGAAATTTCCATCAGGATAGCGTTGGCGGAACGAGCGGAAAGCCTCGGCTGTCCCATTCTCGATCACCTCCAGCCAGACCGCCCTTTCAGCAAGGTAGCGCAGCAGGTTTGACGCCTGGGTTACGTAGGGGCCTTCCGCCGCCGCCTCGCTAAACGCCTCCTGCGCCGCCTCATTACGCCCGGCGCTCATCGCCAGCAACCCTCGGTGATAAGGGGTCAGACCACCCAGCCGCTTCAATGCGGGGCCGGCTTGCTGGGCCAGAGTCGTCCAACCATAGAGCTGAATGAGCCGGCGGTACTGCTCGATGGCCTGGCTTACTTGGCCGGCCCGTTCAAACGCCGCCGCCGCCGAGTGGATCAAGCGGCTCCGCTCGGCCGGCCAGCCAGGATAGCGGGTCGCTCGTAAGTAAAGCTCGGCCGCCAGGGCCGGGTTGTCGAGACGCTCGGCAAGCTGGCCGGCCTGGCCAAGAATTATCCGGTTGGTTGACTGCCGCATCTCCGGCCGCCCCAACTCACCTCTGGCTCCATCGGGGTTGCCGTCCTTAACTGCCGCCTCCGCCCGTCGGAGCACCACCAAGTCGGTAAGCCCGTCCGGCGCACTTTGAACGTCGAGCAGCCTCAGCGTCGCCTGCCAGTCGCCAAGCGCGCGCTCGGCCGTCGTCAGCAGGAACTTCGTCCGCGCCGCAAGCGGTTCGCCGGGCGATGACGCCAACACCCGCTGAAAGGTCTGACGAGCGGCAACGTAGTCCCCGCTTGCCATCTCGACCTTGCCAAGCTCAAGCAGGGCGGCCGGGGCAAGCGTTTGATCGCTTGCCGCTCGGCCGGCGGCAGGCTGTTCGCCAGTCAAGGTTTTCACCGGCTCGATGGTGGCCGCAACACCGGCAGCAGCCGGCGCTGCTGTGGTCGCCAACACTGGCGTAGTGGACGCCGTGGGCGTCAAGGTTGCCGGCGCCAAGATTTGAGGCGAAGTTTTAGCTTCCGTGGTGGTAGGAGTAGTTGCCACGCCCCTGGGTTGGACCACCGGCGTGATGACAACGCGGGCTGGCGCGACTGTTGGCAAACAACTGGACAGGGTGACCATCAAAATGAACAGCGCAACGTATAGGGCAGGGGCGTCCTTCTCGAGAAGGACGCCCCTGCCGGTCTTCCAATCAAATCCCATCATCGTCCTAATACTCTTTCACGGTGCAGATGAAATCAAACTTGGTGTCATAAAGCTGACCGAGAGCCTCACCCCTGCACCCCTCTCCAACTGGGTTGGAGAGGGGTGCAGGGGTGAGGCCAATCCAAAAAGCCCCTCCACAAAGTGTCATCGTTTTCGTGAGATAGTATTGCGTGGTGCAGACAAAAATCCGAATGAACGATTACTTCTGAACGCTCTTTCCCTCCGCACCCGGTGCTCTGACCACCGATTGCTGGCCGCTGAACGCCAGGCTCAATAGGAATGGTGCCACCAGCGCCACCGCTACGATTACGCCATTCGCTCGATAGAAAGGCTCTGGTTGAACGGTGAGGAAGAAGGCCGGCTCGGCCAGCGCAAGCGCCCAGGCGGCCAGCAGATAGGCTTGCAAATTGTGGCGGGCCAGCCGGGTCACAAAAACGTAGGCCGCCGCCACTAAGACCAGCAGGTAGCCGGCGCTGATCGCCGCCTCGGCGAAGCTGCGGACCTGGACGCCCAAGACAAGCGCCAACACCAATCCGACCAAGCCCACCAGCGCCGGCCGGCCTAAGACCCGATAGAGCGCCAGGCCAACGGTCAGGCCGGCCAGCAGCAAGAGACCACCGCTCAAGACCGCGACGGCCAAGGGAGCCAGGGCCGGCAGGTAGCTGTTCAGCGTCCCGATTGGTTGAATCTGCTCAGCGCGAAACGTCTCGCGGGCTAGGTATTCAACCACCAGCGACCTGGCCCGCCCCAGCCCGTAAACGAAGGCGATTGCCGCGATGGCGAGCGCAACCGCTTCGAGCGACTTGCGCCACCCTTGCAATAGCCCCGCTACGCTCGTTTTCCCGAAGGCCCTTTCAAGAAACACGGAGCGGTAGAGGCTTTCCGTTAGACCCGCCAGAACCAGCCCCGCTAGCGTCAGGCCAATGAAACTAGCTCCCAGAGAAACTAATCTCATAATCAGGAAGTTGCTTACGCTGATTGTCGTGGGATAACTTTCCAGCGCGTCGGCCCAGCCGTTCACCTGCGCTAAAACGAAGACCATGGCGAAGACTACCGCTACTCGCAGGGCAAAGGGGAAGTTGATCGCCCGATCGCGGAATCGGAGGGCGAACAGCGCAAGCAACCAGATGCCGATGCCGATTGCGAGGAAGGTTCTCAAGGCGCTCAACAACACTTCCAGCGGCGACTGCCGCTCTAACTCGCGGTTGAAGGTCTCCGGCGTTTTCAGGAATGTACTGAACTCGTTGACCTGGTCGCCGGCTACGCCAACAGTGGTCCGAAGCCCGCTCTCACCGACGGCAAAGTCGGTGCGTTCCCAGGTGAATAGGTGGTCGGTGCGCTGGTCGCGCTGGTGGGTGGCGTCCTCCACCAAACGCAGGCGATTCAGGTCCACGCCTTGTTCTACCAGATAAGCCTCGGCGATCCGCTGCGCCTCTTCGCGGGTCTTGCTGGCGCCGGGGGCTTTTTCTTCAATGGGGTGGCGAAAGCCGCGCAGTCGTTCGGGGTGAGCCGGGTCGAGCCAGAAGAAATACTCCTCTTTCTGGAGTTCGTGGAAGTAGCGGACTTCCCAGGTAAATGGGGGCAACTCAGTTTCGAGGATACGGTTCGCCTCCGCAGCGCCAAGCTGCCTTACCAGATAGGTTGCCGCTTGGTGGTCGCTCCCGTCGTGGCGAATCCCATCAAAAAATCGGGTGGCCGTCGTCCAATCAGCAGGCTTTAGGCCGAGTTTGGCTAAATGTTGGTCGGCGATCACCTGGACCGCCGCTGAGGTCGTCGCTACCCGCAACCCCTCGCCGATCCGGGACACCCCTATGGCGGTAACGACGACCGCCAGGACGATTCCAACACCCAGGGCGGCAAGCAAGGTCCGGTTGGACAGCGGCGACTCGTGGACAACAGTCGCCGGCCTAGCCGGCGCTTCAATCGGCGCCACAGTGGGAGCCGCCGGCGGTTCTTCGTCGGCCAACGCCTCGTCGTCGAGCAGCGGTTGTCCGCGCAAGCGGGCCAGGCCAGCCGGCGCTAGGAAGATGAGCGGCAGCGAGATCACCACCACCGCTGATGCGATGAAATAGAGGTTGCCGGTCAGGAGTAAGAGTGCGCCGACGGCAGTGGCGTTGAAGGTGTAATGGCTGACCACCGTCGGCAGCACGCCGTAGCGTAGGAAGATGACGCCGGTCACAAAGCCGCCAATGGTCAACTCTATAGCCCGAATGTAGAACGGCTGTTGGGGATAGGTGCTGTGGAGCGACGCCCAGATCGCCGCCGGCAGCAACAAGGCCAGCCCAATCGCAATCAACACCCTAACACTCCCTCTCCCTCTGGGAGAGGGTAGGGGTGAGGGCGTAGGTCTTCCAACCAGCCGGAGCGTCAACGCCAGAAAGAGCGGGACCGCGAACAGCCGGAAGGAGAACTCCTCGGTAATCGCCGCCGACGCCCCGACCGTCAGCGGATACACCAGCGGCAGATAGGTGCTCAGAATGTCATCGTAGGGCAATTCAACCGGCGCCCAGACGCCGAGAAATCGGACGCCTATCCAGTAGAACAATACTATGTATCCGAGCGTCATTCCGGCAATCGCATAGCCGAACAGCAGCCCGCGGACCGTGCTCCCGGCGCACAGCCCCCGCCAGCTAAACTGCGTCGCCGGCGGTGGCAGGTGAGGCGCAACCCGACGGACCAGCGCCACGCCGGCCACTGCCGAGACGAGCGCCATCAACCCAATCACCATCTGGCTGACCAGCGTTCCGGTGACCCACTGGATAAGATAGCTCTCAAGCTCCGAAGCGGTCTGATAGTTAATCAAGATGGTAGGGATGTTGTTCAGGCCGGCCAGCAGGCCGACGACGAAGACGATGGTGGCAAAGGCAAGTCCAAAGCGCCAGCGCGCCTGACTTTCCTGCACTGCTCGGAGGCCGACGACCAGCATCGCCAGAATGATGACCGCGTACAGCCCCCAGCCGACGTTGGCCAGCGTCAGGCCACGGTTGAACTCCTCGCGCTGCTCGCGCACCCAGTCCTCCGGCAGCTTGACAAACTCGACAAAGCGGCCTATCTCCTCTCCTTGGACCTCTACCACGATGCGAGCAGTCGCCTCGGCGACCTTGAACCCCTCGCGCTCCCAGGTGAAGTAATGGTCGGTGCGGTGTGGCCGCTTCTCGGCGCTGGAGTCCACCAGCCGATACCGTTGCAGGTCAACTTGCTTGTCCTCCCGGAGAAAGCGTTCGGCTAGCACCCTGGCGTCGGCGGCGGTCAGGTCGGCGCCGGGGGCGTCCTCGGCGACTTCGTGTTGGAAAGCGGTGATGCGGCCGGTTGGATCAATCCGGACTCTGAACTCCTCTTTTTGCAGAGGACGGAAGAAACGAATCCGCCAGTACCAGATCGAAAGCTCGTCGTGGGCCAGCCGGTTCAACTCGGCCAGGCCGGCCTTGCGTTCGAGGTAGTTTTTGGCGTCGTTGTCAGTCTGGAAGCTGACTGCGCGGAGATAATCTTCTACCGTATAGCCGCGACCATGCAGGTATTCGACCGCCTGCTGCTCGGCGGCAGCGCGACTGACCTGGAAATCAATTGAGGCAATCGGAAATGCTTGGGTGTGAAAGAGGACGGCGCCGGCAAAGCCCAGGACGCCCAGGACAACCACAACTCGAGCGAACCAGTCGCGATGTAGCGAACGTTCAGCCATTTCACGCATCCTCACTCTGCGGTTCTACCAATAATCGAGTGCCATACGTAGGGGCAGACCCCCGTGTCTGCCCTGGTATGGGCCTGGCCATGGGGCAATCACAGGGGATTGCCCCTACGGTTACGGGGCCAGCAACCCTCGATTGTTGTTAGAACCTCTCATCTCAGCACCTTCCCATTGACTACCGCCTGCTGCAACAGCTACACTCGATCCTGTGCCAAAGGTAAGACTAAAGGCCGTTTAGCTGTCTTCATCCGATAGCCAGCAGCGAGCGCCTGGCCGTTCCAAGAAGGCACCGTAATTATAGTGCTGGCAGTCATGCCCACAAGGAGATGATGACCGATGAAGCTCGGATATGTAACCCTGGCTTGCCCAAACTGGACGCTGGAGGAGCTTTTCAACCGTGGCGCTGAGTACGGCTTTGAAGGGCTAGAGCTAGGCTGGCTGGAGGGACAGTTCCCCAGCGCAAGCGTCGTGAGGGCAAATCTATCCAAGCTCCGGTCCCTGTCAAAGTCATCCGGCTGCCCGCTCTTCGCAATCGGCAGCTACATCCAATTGGCGCAGCAAGATGACTCGGCGCGAAAGCAGGTCATGTCCGAGGCGAGCGATCTGATCGAACTGGCCGGCGACCTGGGCGGCGAATTCGTGCGCGTGTTCGGCGGCTGGTCGGCAGGCAATCCGACTGAAGACTGGATGATCGAGGTCGTCAGCGAAGGACTGAACCAACTGGCTGAAGTTGCGGCCAGGGCAAAGGTTAAAGTGGCTCTCGAAGCGCACGACTTTTTCAATAGCACCGTAAGGGTCCGCAAAGTCCTCGATAAAGTATCCTCGCCACAGATAGTAGCGTTGTGGGATTTACTCCATCCCTGTCGGGTGGACGAAACGCCGGCGACCGTATGGAAAAACCTGGGCGGTCGGATTGGTTACCTCCACGTGAAGGACGCCCGCCGAAATGGTTCAAGTTCGGGATGGGAACAGGTGCTGTTGGGTGCCGGCCAGGTGCCGGTCAAGGAGGCGATAGGGATTCTAGCAACCAATAAATTCGACGGCTTCCTCGCCATCGAATGGGAAAAGCGCAACCATCCAAGCCTGGCCGAGCCGGAGGTTGCCCTGCCGGCCGCAATCGCCACGGTCAAAGAATATCTCAAGGAGGTCTCGGAGCTATAAATGACCAGCGCAGGCATTGGGTTGTTATACCAAATAGTGAAAACATTTGTCTGGAGGAAAAACGGTGAAGATTGGCTTTGTGACGAACGCTTGCCCTGAGTGGTCGCTAGAGGAAATGTTCAAGCGAGGGGCCGACTACGGTTACGATGGCCTCGAACTGGGCCTAATAGATGGTCAGCTCGCCAACTCCCAGAACGTGAGGCAACACCAACATCTGATACAGACCTTGTCGAAGTCGTCTGGCTGTCCGGTATTTTCCATTGATAGCTACGTCCTTTTGGCGCAAGAAGACGCCGGCAAGCAAGAGGAAGCCTGGGCCGAGGCCCAGACGATGGTTGAGTTGGCCGGCGAGCTAGGCGCCCAGTTCGTCCGGGTGTTCGGCGCATCGAGACTCACCGATGCCCAGGAGGACTGGGCGGTTGAGGTGGCCAGCGATGGATTGAGCCGATTAGCTGAGGTAGCAAAGAAGTCCAATGTTAAAGTCGGCGTAGAGACCGGCGGCTATTTCAACAAGACCCACAGAGTCCGGCGAGTGCTTGAAAAAGTGAACGCCCCCCAGGCGACCGCAGTGTGGGACATCCTTCATCCCACCCGCGCAGGCGAGTCAGCCAGCCAGGTTTGGGCGAATGTTGGTGGTCGGGTGGGCTATCTGCACATGCGAGATGCGCGATCAGACGGTGACAATTGGCCACAAGCGCCGCTGGGCACCGGAGTTCTACCGGTGCGCGAGGTAATACGACTATTGGCCTCCAGTGGCTTTGACGGATTTCTTTCAATCGAATGGGAACGGGGCCAACATCGAGAGTTGGCCGGCCCGGAAATCGCGCTGCCGGCTGAGCTAGCCAAAGTCAAAGAGTATCTCAAGGAAGTCGCTTAGCCTTCTGCGCCGCACGGGTCGTTGAGGAGAACGTCTTAGCTAGACTTTATCCATTTGGTCG
>JBCLEL010000049.1:0-11915 GCA_038913435.1 Chloroflexota bacterium | reverse complement strand
CGTTGGAGCGGGAGGGCTTTGAGGTCGTTGGCGAGGCTGAAAATGGAATAGAGGCCGTCGGCATGTACTGTATGGTCCGGCCGGACGTGGTAGCAATGGACGTGCTGATGCCCAAAATGAATGGCCTTGAGGCGACTGAGGCCTTGTTGAAGATAGACCCAGCCGCAAGGGTTGTTCTGGTTAGCGTCCGGGCCGATCGGGAGACCGTGTTGCAAGGTATTCAGCAGGGCGCGAAGGGCTACGTCCTTAAACCCTATACATCTGAACGTTTGTCGGCGACGTTGCAGGCCGCTTTATCATCCGATGAGTCTAGCTAATGGCCTCGACTCTCGTCAGCCAGACGGCATCCGGTGTGGCCACCGCCATCTGTGTCCGATAATTCCAATGCAGGGCGTCGTGACTAAAGTTGGGTAGAAGAGGATATGGCGCAAGAGCTACCTCCGCCACCAAGTGAAAAGCCCGGCATTGGTGTCATTGTAGGCAGGGTAGTGATGGTTTCAGCCGGATTCTATCTGCTGCTGGGCATCATCACAACCCTGGCGCTAGCATTGCTAGCCAGCGCGCAGGTTGGAACAGCCGGCCTGGGCGATGTGCGCAGCATGCTGGTCTGCGGGTTCTGGCCAGTCGCCTTGTACCACTATCTGGCGTATCTCTTCTCCGTCTAGTTGAATTTTAGATTTTGGATTAAGACGCTAGGCGCGGCGGACGCTCTGGTAACATTTGGCCAGAAGGATGGCGAACAGTGACACGAGATGAGACGCTTGCGATACTGGAATCTCACCGCGAAGAGATCAAAAGCCTTCGCGTGAAATCCCTGTCTATCTTCGGCTCGGTCGCGCGCGACGAGGCCGGCCCGGATAGCGACGTTGATGTCTTGGTCGAGTTTAATCGGCCGGCTGGGCTATTTGCCGTCGTGAGACTCCAACGCTACCTCGAAAGTATTCTAGGAACGAAAGTTGATCTGGCTACACCCGGCGCTCTGAGGCCGCATATGCGAGAGCATATCCTCAAAGAGGCCATACGTGCCGCCTAGACATTGGCGGCACGCTATCCAGGATATTATTGATGCTATTCATAAGATCCAACGCTACGTCACGAACCTCACTTTTGAAGATTTCTGTGTTGATGAAAAGACGACAGATGCGGTCATGTATAACATCACAATCATCGGTGAGGCCACGCGACATATTCCTACGGGACTTAAGGCCCATTATCAGCAGATTCCCTGGCCTGACATGCGAGATATTCGCAATGTTGTGATTCACGAGTATTTCCACGTAGACCTTGAGATTCTGTGGGATACCATACAGCGCGACCTTCCGCCGCTCGTTCCGCTGTTAAAAGTGATATTAGAGCAAGAAAAGTAGCGCAGGGGCTTGTCCCCTGCCTGGGGCGGTTGGGTGGCGGGGCACAAGGCCCCGCGCTACAATTGGCGGTAGGAGACAAGCTCCTACCCTACGCCGGGTATGGGTTGCTGCTCGTAACGCACGGGCTTGTCTTGTCCCCTGCGGGGCGATGGCGGTCGCCTGAGGCGACCGCGCTACGACAACTTCTGAAACTAGGGTATGGGGCGCTTGAAAATCAGTAGATTTGCAGACCCAGCCAGATTGAAACGATATGAGTAAGGCAGGCTCAAAGAATACAGATATAGACTCTATACGCAGTGTTCTCTCAGATAAGGAAGAACTGCTTAACTACATTGAAAACTTTATTGATGAACATATCATTGAAAAAGGCGATTCACAAGAAGTGATTGAGATGAAGCGTGCGTTAGAGAGCACGATTCACAAGGACAATATCGAAACGATCTTTCACTACGCTGAATCACCAATAGAACGGATTTTTCTAAGCGCATTGGCGATGGACTTTCTTGTGGCTGACCCACTTGGCCTTATCGTCATGCCACCACGTTCAAATGCTCCCGATTACTTGAGGATAGGTAATAAGGAGCTAAGAACGGCGAATGATCTTTGCACGAAATACCTTGAGTCTACTGGGGACTACAGGTTCGCTGGCTTTGATCGATTCTTAGATCAATATGTTGCTACCGGCGAGATCACCGCCGATGAAAAGGAGTATGCCGTTGACCAGTATGTTAGGTTTGAACTGCCTATTGGTGTCATCGATGCATTCCATTTAATGATGCAGGCAGGTTTTCCGGATCTTCAAATTGATGGCAAATCAATACGAGTAGACGTCCTTATTTGGATACCTAAAACAGACGAGTTCAAGTTCGTCGTGGAGTGCGACGGATACGAGTTTCATTCAAGTCGAGGTTCCTTTTCTGCTGATAGAAGGAGAGATCGAGCATTAACATCAGAAGGGTTCAGGATACTCAGGTTCTCCGGCTCAGAGATTTTCAATGATCCAGTAGCCGTGAGCGTGGAGCTATTCAAGTATTTGCATCGCGCATATCCTCGCGGCAAGGCCGTCACCTAAAAAGCTGAAATTCTTCGGCCGTCATACCGGTCCCAGAGGATAAAACTACGGAGATTTCACTACATCGTCTATAGGCTGCGATGAACTACACGGCTGGATTCGGATCATCTATAGCCTTTCGTAACGTAGCGGTTTGTGCCGTAAGACCCTTTCGCGGAATCCGGTACGCCAGCCCGCTAGCCGGCAACTCCGGCCGGCTCGGCCTGGTGCGTTGCCAGATACCGGCCTAACCACTGGCCAGTGTACGATGTCGAGACCTCGGCGACTTCCTCCGGCCTTCCCTCGGCTATCACTTCTCCGCCGGCGTCGCCGCCCTCCGGCCCCAGGTCAATGATCCAGTCGGCGCACTTGATAACATCCAGGTTGTGCTCGATCACCAGCACGGTGTTGCCGGCGTTGACCAGCCGTTGAAGCACGTCCAGCAGCCGCTGCACATCGGCGAAGTGGAGGCCAGTCGTCGGCTCGTCCAGCAGGTACAAGGTCCGGCCGGTCCCGCGTTTGGATAGCTCGGTCGCCAGCTTGATGCGCTGCGCCTCGCCGCCGGAGAGCGTCGTCGCCGGCTGACCAAGCCGGATGTAGCCAAGACCCACGTCCTCAAGCACCGCCAGCTTGTTCCGTATTGACGGAACATTCTCATAGAACTCAAGCGCCTCCGACACTGTCATGTCGAGCACGTCGGCGATGGTCTTACTGTGATAATGAACCTCCAGCGCCTCGCGGTTGTAGCGCTTGCCTTTGCAGACCTCGCATAGCACGTAAACATCCGGCAAGAACTGCATCTCGATCTTGATGATGCCGTCACCTTCGCATGCCTCGCAACGGCCCCCCTTCACGTTGAACGAGAAGCGTCCGGGCTTGTAGCCGCGTATCTTGGACTCCGGCACGCTGGCGAACAATTCCCGCACCGGTGTAAACAGGCCGGTGTAGGTAGCAGGATTCGAGCGCGGCGTCCGACCGATGGGTGACTGGTCAATGTTGATTACCTTGTCCAAATGCTCCAGGCCCTCGATTGCATCGTGCAAGCCGGGCCGATCCTTGGAGCCGTAGAGTATCTGGGCCACTTTGCGATAGAGTATGTCCGCGATCAAGGTGCTTTTGCCTGAGCCGGAAACTCCCGTTACGCAAACGAAAATGCCCAGCGGAATCTTGACATCGAGATTCTTTAAGTTGTTTGCGCGGGCTCCTCTGACCGTCAGCCAGTTGCCATTACCTTGCCGGCGTTTACTAGGAAGTGGAATCTGGAGCTTGCCTGATAGATACTGACCAGTAATGGAACGTGAGTTCCTTTCCGCCTCCGAGACCGAGCCGGCCACCACGATCTCGCCGCCGTGTTCGCCGGCGCCGGGGCCGATGTCGATCACAAAATCGGCTGCCCGGATCGTCTCCTCATCGTGCTCAACCACCAACACCGTGTTGCCCAGATCGCGCAACCGAAGCAACGTGTCAATCAGCCGGCGGTTGTCGCGCTGGTGAAGGCCGACGCTTGGCTCGTCCAGGATATAAAGAACACCCATCAGTCCGCTGCCGATCTGCGTCGCCAAGCGAATACGTTGGGCCTCACCGCCGGACAGCGCCGAGGTGCGCCGGTCAAGCGTCAGGTAGTTCAGGCCAACATCAATCAGGAAGCCGAGTCGCGCCCGTATCTCCTTCAACACCTGGTGGGCGATGGTCCGCTGCTTTTCGCTAAATGTAGCCTCGACCCGGCTGAACCACTCCACCGCCTCGCTGATTGACATGGCGGTGACTTCGATGATTGACCTGCCGCCGATCTTCACCGCCAGGCTTTCCGGCTTCAAGCGCCGGCCGTTGCAGGCCGGACAGGGACGGTCGGACATATACCGTTCGATTTCGGTCCGACGCCAGTCTGACTCCGTCTGCTTGTAAAGGCGCTCCAGGTTAGTGATGATGCCTTCGTAGGAGATGTGGTATTCGTGGCGATGCCCTCGCGAATCAACGTGTGTCACAGGAATCCGCTTGCCGCTGGTGCCGTAGAGGAGCAACTTCCTTTCCGCTTCGGGAAGCTGGTTGAAAGGCGTATCCAGCGAGAAGTGGTAGAGTCGGGCCAGGCTCTCAAACGTCTCGCGCACCCAACCGTCGCTGAAGCTGGCTGAGCGCCAGGGACGCAGCGCCCCTTCATTTATGGTTAGGGTCGGGTCCAGCACAACCAGATCGGGGTCTATCTCCAACATGCTGCCCAGGCCGGTGCATTTTGGACAGGCACCATGCGGGCTGTTGAAGGAGAAACTCCTTGGCTCCAACTCACTAAGACTGATACCGCAGTCCGGGCAAGCGAACTGCTCGGAAAAGAGCAGGTCCTCGCCGTCAACGACCGAGGCGACCATCAAGCCGGCGCCTACCCTCAGCGCCGTTTCAACCGAATCAAACAGCCGGCCGCGGTCCTCCTTTTCACCGTCTGGTTGAACCACCAGACGATCAACGACCACCTCAATCGTATGCCGGGTGTTCTTGTTGAGCTTGATCTGCTCGGAGAGGTCAACGACCTTACCATCAACTCTGGCCCTTGAGAAGCCGGATCGTCTGGCCTCCTCTAGCAGCGATTCATGCTCGCCCTTGCGGTCGCGCACCACCGGCGCCAGCAGCAATAGCCGGGTCGCCGGCGGCATCGCATAAATCTGGTCAACGATCTGCTCGACCGTCTGCTGTTGGATCGGCCGGCCGCAGTTAGGGCAGTGGGGTTGTCCCACTCTGGCAAAGAGCAAGCGCAGATAGTCGTAGATCTCGGTCACGGTGCCGACGGTCGAACGTGGGTTGTGGCTGACGCCCTTCTGGTCAATCGAGATGGCCGGCGATAGCCCCTCGATCAGGTCAACGTCCGGCTTGTCCATCTGGCCGAGGAACTGGCGGGCGTAGGCCGACAGCGACTCGACGTAGCGGCGCTGACCCTCGGCGTAGATGGTGTCAAAGGCCAGGCTCGACTTGCCAGAGCCGGATAGTCCAGTAATGACGACAAACTTATCTCGTGGGATGTCGAGGTTGATGTTTTTGAGGTTGTGGACGCGGGCGCCGCGAATGACGATGTGATCGTGAGCCATCAGTTCAGCAGCCTTGCGTACCAGGTCGAGGCGTATTGAATGGCATGCCGGGAAGGGGGAGTGCAGAGGGGGCGCAAGCCCCCTTTGCCGGGGGTCTGGGGGTGTCCCCCAAATTAAGTCCCCCTTCTCCTGCGAGGAGAAGGGGGTTAGGGGGATGAGGTCGCCGGCAACGGCGATACGTTGCTGTAGCGTGGGAGCGTATGCAGGTTGGATAAACGACTGCCATCTTCACACCAGCTTCCGCAGGTCAATGATCTCGTCGCGCAGCAACGCCGCTTTCTCAAACTCCAGGTTCTTAGCGGCATGTTTCATCTGGCCTTCAAGCTCCTTGACGAGTTGGGCGATGTCGGACTTTGGCATCTCGGCGGTCGCGGCGTAGGAAGCGCGTTGCTCGGCGACCATCCGCACTCGCTCGTTGATGTCGCGGATCGCCTTCTGGATTCCGACCGGCGTGATATTGTGCTCTTCATTATATTGCACTTGTATCTGTCGCCGGCGGTAGGTCTCTTCTATCGCCCGCTTCATCGAGTCGGTCACGATGTCGGCATACATTATTACCGCGCCGCCGATATGGCGAGCTGCTCGCCCGATCATCTGGATGAGCGACTTATCCGAACGCAGAAAGCCTTCCTTGTCGGCGTCCAGGATCGCAACCAGCGACACCTCCGGCAGGTCCAATCCCTCGCGTAGCAGGTTGATGCCAACGACGACATCGTACACGCCGAGCCGGAGATCGCGCAGGATGTCTATCCGCTCCAACGTCTGGATCTCCGAGTGCAGGTGGTGCACCCGCACGCCAACTTCCTTCAGGTATTCCGCCAAGTCTTCCGCCATCCGCTTGGTCAACGTCGTCACCAGCACCCGCTCGCCGCGACCGACCCTTGCCCGTATCTCGCCGAGCAGATCGTCAATCTGGCCGGACGTTGGCCGCACCTCGATGCGCGGGTCAACCAGGCCGGTTGGCCGGATTACCTGCTGGACGACTTGCTCGCTGTGCTCCAACTCGTAGGGGCCGGGTGTAGCCGACACGTAGATCGCCTGTCCGATGTGCCCTTCAAACTCGGAGAACTTGAGCGGCCGGTTATCCATGGCCGACGGCAAGCGGAATCCGTAGTCCACCAACGTCTGCTTGCGCGACATATCGCCGTGGTACATCCCGCGAACCTGCGGCAAGGTCATGTGCGACTCGTCAATGAACATCAGGAAATCGTCCGGGAAGTAGTCCAGCAGGCACCAGGGCTGGCTGCCCGGCGCCCGTCGGGCCAGCACTCGCGAATAGTTCTCCACGCCGGCGCAGAAGCCGCTCTCCCGCAGCATCTCCAGATCGTACATCGTGCGTTGACGCAGGCGCTGTGCCTCCAGCAGCTTGCCCTGCGATTCAAACTCCGTGACCCTATCGTTAAGCTCCTGCTGGATGTCAATCAGGGCTTGTTCCAGCTCCTCACGCGGCGTGATGAAGTGGCGGGCCGGGAATATGTCAATCGCGTCCTGCTCGCCAAGTATCTCGCCGGAAAGCGGGTCAATCTCAAGTATCCGGTCAATCTCGTCGCCCCAAAAGTCTATGCGGAAGCCAGTGTTGCTGTAAGCCGGGAAGACATCTAGCGTATCGCCGCGCACCCGGAACTTACCCCGGCTGAACTCGTAATCGTTGCGGCTGTAGTGGATGTCAGTTAAAAAGCGCAAGATCTTGTCGCGCTTGCGGATCTCGCCGCGCCGCAACCTGACGGTCGTCTGCTCGTACTCAGATGGCGCGCCGAGGCTGTAGATGCATGACACCGACGCCACGATTATCACGTCCGGCCGGGTGAATAGCGCCTGGGTAGCCGCTAGGCGGAGGCGGTCTATTTCCTCGTTGATCGTCGCGTCTTTCTCGATATAGAGGTCGGTGCGCGGAACGTAGGCCTCCGGCTGGTAGTAGTCGTAGTAGCTGACGAAATATTCGACGGCGTTGTTTGGAAAGAAGTCGCGGAACTCGGAGGCCAATTGAGCAGCCAGCGTCTTGTTATGAGCGAGGACCAGCGCCGGCCGCTGGACCGCCTCGATCACTTCGGCCATCGTGAAGGTCTTGCCGCTGCCGGTCACGCCAAGCAAGGTCTGGTGCTTCAGGCCCTGCTTGAGGCCCTCAACCAGCTTGGCGATAGCCTGCGGCTGGTCGCCGGTTGGCTGGAAGTCGGAAACTACCTTGAACTCAGGCATTCCCCTCCGCTCGGTAACCAAATGCCGGCGAGGTAGGGGCGACCCGGCGGGTCGCCCCTACCTGATAAACGACCTGCTCTAAGACTAGCAGCGCAGGGCCTTGTCCACCCACACTTCGCTCTATGCATTTCCCAGGATTTCTAGGAACTTCCTCACTACTCCATCCGGGGTCTCAAAGCACTCGCTGGCATCAAAGTGCTCAATTACAACTATACCGTGAGCCTTAAATAGGCGATCTCGCTCATGGTCTGCGGTGGTACGGGATGGAGGATGAAATGGCTCGCCATCCACCTCAAGGATACCCCATTTGCCCTTGTAGCAAACCAAGAAATCGGCTTCCCGGTTTCTCCGACCCACTGACAAGCCTAGGCGTGCCATGCAGTTAGGGAAAAACAAGGTGTCTGCTCGGTCTAGTGCTTGCGCTATTCGCACCTCGCTTTGCGATCTAAACCGGAGGTTGTTCCATATACGAGCGGAAGACACCTCCGCAGCCTGGTTGTGCACGCCCTTCCCACGAGCGATCTCAAGCAACTCTGTTCGCCAGTCAGGGTCAATCTGAATAAGTTCCGCTCGGGCTATCAAGTGCTTAATGTACGTGTTTCGGGGGACCACTGCCTGTAAGGATCGCTGAATAGCCTGTGTGATCGGATGGTTCTTATCAAAGAGAATATCGTAGGCGACTCGTGGGCCAATAAGCTCGACGTGCAACGCACGATAAACTTCGTCCCCCGAGTACGATGTATCTCCGGACTCCCACCAGTCCAATGAGCAAGACATAAGTACGCTTGCTGCGTCATGTTCCAACCCATCTATCAGGAAGCGTGCGGCACTTGCGAGAACCAGGTCATTGTCGGGTAGGTTCATGGACTACGCCGGTTCACCTTTTTGCTTTGTGACTCGCCACATCGTGCCATCACTCAACTTTCAACGTCTTGCGTACTTCTTCCCAGGGACGAGCCTCGCCTCGCAGATACTCCTGCCGGGCTTCCTCAACGCCCTCGTCTTCTTCCGGCGTGGTTGGCTCGTCGTCATAGGGCGCCTCCATAAACGCCTTCACAAATGGGTCGCCGAAGTCACGCAGGTACTGCAGATACCGGCCGGCGGCGGATATTTCGCCCTCCGGGATCTGGTCAACTAGCTGATGTAGCCGTTCTCTAGTGTGCACCGCTTGCGCCATCCTAACCTGCCTACAATCTAACTCTGAGAGTGCTAGTGTGAAAATATTTGCTGAACCGCAGAGACGCGGAGACGCAGAGGATCAAATTTCATATCTCCGCGCCTCTGCGCCTCTGGCCTCTGCGGTTAATTTAGACGTAGCTCACTAACTCGATCTCTAGTTGAGTTTACAACGCGCCGGCCCTAAAGTTCTACGTCCAGCGATATGTCAACGGCCGGCGCCGAGTGGGTCAGCTTGCCGACCGAGATCAGGTCAACGCCGGTCTGGGCGATAGCCGCCACCGTCTCCAGCGACACGCCGCCGGAAGCCTCTAGTAGCGCTCGGCCGGCCACCTTCTCGACTGCCGCCCGCATGTCTGCCAACGACATGTTGTCCAGCAGGATGATGTCAGCGCCGGCCTCAGCCGCTACTACCGCGTCGGCAACTGACTCTACCTCAACCTCGATCTTGATAGTATGCGGCGCGCCGGCCCGCGCCAGTCTGATGACCTCCGGCAGCCCCTTGCCCAATTTCCGCAAGGCGGCCAGGTGGTTGTCCTTTATCAGCACGCCATCGGAGAGACAGAAGCGATGGTTGTCGCCGCCGCCGGCCCGGACAGCGTACTTTTCCAACGCGCGCAGGCCGGGCGTTGTCTTGCGGGTGTCAACGATCCGAGCCTTGGTCCCGGCAACCGCCTCGACGTACTTCCTGGTCAGGGTGGCGATGCCGGACAGCCGTTGGAGGAAGTTCAGCGAGACCCGCTCGGCCCGCAGGATACTGGCGACGGAGCCCTTGACCGAGGCGATGACTTCTCCACTTGCAAACCCGTCACCGTCGGCCATCTCACTGATGAAGTCGAGCCGGTGGTCCACTCTGAGCATAGTGGCCCTGGCGATGTCGAGGCCGGCCAGCACGCCGGCTTGTTTGGCGACAAAGTGAGCGGCGCACCAGGCGCTCGCCGGAATGAGGGCGTCGGTTGTGACATCGCCCCAGGGCATATCCTCGCGCAACGCCCGTTCAACCGCCTCGGCGATGATGTCGGTTGGCAGTCCGAGAGAGCGATCAGCCATCAGCAGTCATCTATCAGCTTTCAGCTTTTTGATAAATGTTGTCAGCATGCGTTTTACCTCAGTTGTCTCCTTAGTGCATAATCAGACGACATTTTCGGGAATACCGTTTCAAAATGGCTTTTCACCCCTAGCTGTTTGGCCTGATCCTTCACGACGGAAGGACACCTCATCCCCTGACCCCTTCTCCTGCGAGGAGAAGGGGAAATGAATAGTGGGGGACACCCCCACATCCCCCGTCAATGGCTTCGCCCCTGTATCCCTTAGAGTCCGCCTAGTATAGCCTAAGACCTTGTTTGAGTTAACACTAGTCGAGTCAGAAAGTCTCGCGCCCCGAGCCGTCTAGCAAAACGTTGTCAATCAGCCGCGTCTTGCCAACCCGGGCGGCCAGCGAGACCAGCGCAGCATTTTCAATCCGCTCTAGCTCGCGCAAAGTAGCTATGTCGGCTATGCTGAGGTACTCCATGCGGACCGACTGCTCACGAGCGATTATTTCATGGCCTAGTGCAATTAAAGGGCGACAGCCCTTCTCGCCGGCTCGCCAGCGGTCGCGGATTGCAAACAGCGCCCGCGACAGCGCAGTCGCCGAACGGCGTTCGTCTGGATTTAGATACACATTGCGGCTGCTAAGGGCTAACCCATCCGGCTCGCGCACGGTCGGTCGGACGACTATCTCCAACGAAAAGTCCAGGTCACCTGTCATTTGCTTGATTACCAATACCTGTTGCGCGTCCTTTTGACCGAAATAGGCGCGGTCCGGCTGCGTCAGATTGAACAGCTTCGCCACTACCGTTGCTACACCACGGAAATGGCCCGGACGCGCTGCGCCTTCCAATCGTTCAGCGATGGGGCCAATATCTACGAAACTGGCGAATCCGGCCGGATAGATAGTCTCAGTCGCCGGTATGAACACCAGGTCAGCGTAGGGTTCTAGGAGCTTCAAGTCACGTTCCGTGTCACGTGGATAGCTGGTGAAGTCCTCATTTGGACCAAACTGCGTAGGGTTTACAAAGATCGTCACAATCACCGAGGCGCATTGCTCATAGGCTGCTTCCACCAGGCTGAGATGGCCGGCGTGAAGGTAGCCCATGGTTGGCGCTAGGCCGATTGGGTGGGGCAACTCGGCACGGGCTGCCCGCAGTTCGGCGATGCCGCTGACCACCTTCACCGTTGACCGCTGCTAGCCGGCTCGGTCAGCCCAAACTCTTCCCGCAATACTTGGATTACCTCCGGCTTGAGCGAGAACGATTGGTCGGGCCCTGGGAATCTTCGTTCGATAACCTCGTGGCGATAGTCGCTGAGGGCGTTGGTGATCGTTTGCCCAAGGTCGGCGTAATTCTTGGTGTGGCGTGGGTGGATGTCTTCCACCATACCCAACAGGTCGTGGATGACTTGGATCTCCCCATCACAACCAACGCCGGCACCGATGCCGATGGTGGCGGCCGGTGTCCGCTCGGTTATCAGTTGGGCTAGCTCGGCTGGCATAGTCTCCAGCACAATAGCGAAAGCGCCGGCCTCGCTGAGCGACTCGGCGTCGGCGATCAGCCTTCGCGCCGCTTCCAGGTTGCGGCCCTGCACCTTGTAGCCGCCAAGCTGATGGATCGCCTGCGGCGTCAGTCCAATGTGCCCCACCACCGGGATGCCAATCTGAACCAATCGCCGGACTGTCGGTGCGATTTCAGCGCCGCCTTCCAGCTTGACCGCATTGACCAGGGCCTCCTTCATCACCCGACCGGCGTTGCGCAGAGCGTCCTCAACCGACACCTGGTAGGACATAAACGGCATATCGGCGACTACCATGGCGCTGCTCGATCCCCGGACGACCATACAAGCGTGATAGATCATTTCGTCGAGAGTAACCGGCAGAGTCGTTTCGTGGCCCTGGACGACCATTCCCAAGCTGTCACCGACCAGCAAGATGTGCAGACCGGCGTTGTCAGCCAGACGAGCGAAGGTGAAGTCGTAAGCGGTGACGGCCACGATCCGCTCGCCCTTGCGTTTCAT
>JBCLEL010000048.1:0-12300 GCA_038913435.1 Chloroflexota bacterium | reverse complement strand
GAGACCGTAGCTCCAACAATAGACCTGAGCACCTACCGCGAGACCTTGCGCGAGTTGGAGTTGCTGCGTTGCGAGGGGAAGGTGGTCCAGGTCATCGGCCTGACCATAGAGGCCGAGGGCCTACGCTCGCGCCTGGGCGAGCTGTGCTACGTCGAACTAGCGCCGGGAGAGCCGCTGATCGCCTGCGAGGTAGTCGGTTTTCGCAACGATCGGATATTGCTGATGGCGTTCGGCGAGATGTACGGCATCCGGCCCGGCAGCCGGGTGATCGCGACCGGTAATCTGTTCACTACCCCCGTCGGCGATGAGCTGCTTGGAAGGGTGATTGATGGCCTGGGTCGGCCGCTGGATGGCCTCGGCCCGATTCAGACGCCTCGCCGTTACCCCGCAACCAACCAACCGCCGCACCCATTGCGCCGGCGGCGTATCACGGCGCCGCTTGAGACTGGTGTCAGAGCGTTGGACGGGGTCTTCACCTGCGGAAAAGGACAGCGCATGGGAATATTCGCCGGCAGTGGGGTGGGTAAGAGCACCTTGTTGGGCATGATCGCTCGCCACACCCGCTCCGACATAACGGTGGTGGCGCTGATCGGCGAGCGCGGCCGCGAGGTGCGAGAGTTTATCGAGCGTGATCTCGGTCAGGAAGGTCTGAGGCGATCAGTCGTCGTAGTGTCAACCTCGGACCAGCCGTCGCTGGTGCGTCTAAAGGGCGCCTGGGTGGCGACGGCAATCGCGGAGTACTTCCGCGACCAGGGACGCGACGTGACCTTCTTGATGGACTCGATCACCCGCTTTGCGATGGCCCAGCGTGAAATCGGCCTGGCGATTGGCGAGCCGCCGGCCGCCAAAGGTTATACGCCATCGGTGTTTGCGCTGCTGCCACGGATTATGGAGCGAGCCGGTAGCTCGGAAACGGGCACCATCACTGGCTTTTACACCGTGCTGGTAGAGGGTGACGACTTCACCGAGCCGGTCACCGATACCGCACGCAGCATTCTGGATGGTCACATCGTGCTGACCCGCGAGCTTGCCGCGCAGAACCACTATCCAGCGATTGACGTTCTGCAGAGCACAAGCCGGGTCATGCCGGAGATCGTGACTCCGGAACATCTGGAGGTCGCTGGGTTGATGCGCGAGGCGCTGGCCATATATGGCGATGCCCGCGATCTTGTAAACATTGGCGCTTACGCCGCCGGCAGCAATCCGCAAATTGACTTTGCCCTGCGGGCGCTGCCATATATCAACCCATTTCTACGCCAGCGGCCGGATGAGGTAACCGACTTTCAAACGACGGTGGAGACATTGCGGTCAATATTCCAGATTGTCGGCCGGCCCGGACAACCGGGACAAACGGGGCAGACCGACCAGAGTGGACCGGCGTGAACGATAAATTCCGGCTAGAAACGATCTTGAAGTACCGGCGCAAACTGGAAGAGGGAGTCCAACTTGAGTTCTCCCAGGTCCAAAACGAGCTAATGGTTGGGCAACGCCGGCTGGTTGCGCTAAACGACGAGCAGTCAGGCCAGCTAGCAACGGTAATTGAGCTGGAACGACCTGGATTAGTGGACATCAGCGGCATAAGGGATGGTTTCGCCTACATCGAGTTTTTAGACCGAAGTATCATTCATCAGCGCGATACCATCACCAATGTGAACGACCGGCTTGAAGCAAAGCGTCAAGACCTGATCGCCGCGATGAAGAATCGCAAAGTGCTGGAAAAGCTGAAAGAACGTCAACACGAAAAGTATCTGGATTGGGTGAAACGGTCGGAGGCTCAGTTGGCCGATGACATCGTGACCTCTAGATACGGTAGATAGTATTCTTAGGGCAAACCTAGGTAGGCCCTGGCATGTGCGGTGGATGAGGGGTTGATCCTCTCAAAACGGTGGAGGTGGCAAAAATGGCGTCAGATGCGATCAGCCGCGTATTGGCCAAGATCCAGGTGATCACCGGTCGCCAGCCGATGGCTAGCGCCGTGGCCGGACTGGCCCAGCCGATCAGTCGTCCGTCCAGGCGAAGAGACGCTGTTTCGGCCGGACCTCAGCTAATTCAAGACAAGCCCCAGTTTGCGCCTCTGCGCCAAGAATCCATTAGTCAACTCTCCCAGCAATCAATTAGCCCTACCCAGCGATCAAACAGCCCTAAACGACTTCTTCTCGGCTTCCCATCCGAACCCAATAGCTCCAGCCCATCAGATTTTGATTCGCTAATCGAGTCCGCTTCCCAACGCTATGGTGTGGACCCTGACCTTGTCCGAGCAGTCATTCGAGCGGAATCCAACTTCAATCCCCGGGCAGTATCCAGCGCCGGCGCTAAGGGATTGATGCAACTGATGGATGAGACCGCAAGGATGCTCGGCGTAAATGACTCGTTCGACCCGGCCCAGAACATAGACGGAGGCGCCAAGTACCTGGATGAGATGCTCACTCGCTACAAAAATCCGGCCCTGGCGTTGGCTGCTTACAACGCCGGCCCAGGGGCGGTAGATAAATACCTCGGCATCCCGCCGTATCAAGAGACTCAAAATTACGTGCGGCAAGTGCTTTCCTATCTCAGTCAGCTAAAGGGTTGGAACAAATGAAGGAGGTTAGAGTAGGATGATCCCCGGTCTTTTCAATGATGTGACCTATCGCGCAATACGGATCGCGCTGAACGGCCTGTCAGCACGCCAGGAGACCATCGCCAATAACCTTGCCAATGTTGACACGCCGGAGTTTCGAGCGTCACAGGTGACGTTTGAGTCGAACTTGCGCCAGGCGCTAGCCTCGGATGAGCGACGTAGCTTTGCTACTAGACTTGTCACTACTAACGCCAAGCATATTCCGGGCGCGTTGGCAACCAACCTAGACCGCGTTCAACCGGCCGTTACGCAGGCGCACAACACCGCACTTCGCAACGATGGTAACGACGTGGACATTGACCAACAGATGGCCGATCTAGCAGAAACCCAGATCCGGTATTACTCTTTGATTAATACCGTCAACAGTCGGCTGCACGGGCTGCGCTCGGCTATAACGGAAGGTCGGTAGAAGGAGGGCTATAGTGGCTATTGACAGAATTCAGCTAGGGTCTCCCCGTCTGACTCCTACACCGCAGCATCCTACCACTGGGCCGGCTGCGGCGGCGGAATCATTTAACCAGATGGTGAAGACCGCGCTCGATAATATCAAGGAAACCCGACAGCTAGCTAACCGATCAGTCACCGATCTAGCAGCCGGGCAGCCAGTTGAGCTACACGATGTCATGCTAAACACCGAACAAGCTAGTCTGGCATTCCAGTTGGCGTTGCAGATACGGAATAAGCTGATCGAGGCCTACCAAGAGATTCTGCGGATGCAGGTGTAGGCGCTGTTACCGATTCGTAGCCAGGATGTTACGCCGTTGTAACAGTGAGGGATTCAAGAAAGTGATGGACCAGCAAGAATAGTGGCAGATCACAAGAACTAACCCAGCGTTGGTTCTGAGATCGCCGGCTCAACCGTGAGCCGAAACTCTGGCAAGAAAGGAGGTGAGAAGAAAATTGCCAAACTTAGCCCCGATCGTCTCGATCGAGGAGATGATAACTGCCAGCGCGTCATATGCTCCGGCCCGACAGCCGCGAGCGGGAGGTCCTACCTTTGCCACGATCTGGACAACGCTGCCGCTAGCAAAGCTGCTAGCGACCAGGTCAAAGATGACCGGCAACGGCTCAGCGACGGCCAGACTCAGGTCAAAAGCAACGAAAACTCGGCCAAGGACGACAATGTGGTCGGTAAGTCAAAGACGACTGACAACGCCAATGACGGCGATGATAAGACTCCTGAAGCTCGGGAAAAGCCCGACCGATGACCAGTTAGCGAAAAACGCCACCCCAGTAGTGATAGTAGCGCAACCAGTCGCACTACCTGGCCAGCCCGCCGGGCAGCCGGCAAAGGTGGATGAGGCGACAACGCCGGCGCCAACACCAATTGCCGCGAGCCAACAACCTCAGCGGCCATTAACCATAGGTTGGCTCCAAGCTCCGCCGGCTCCCAAAGCTAGCGATCAATCAACACCTCCGGCTCCAGTTCCGGCCGAGGGAAACCAACTATCAAAAGAACCACCCAGGCCGGTAATGCCAGAAACTGTTGATCCAATGATGACGCTATTCCAGTCGGAAGGTAAGGCGGAGACAAAGGCGGCGAAAGTGACGCCTTCCAAATCCGAAGGCGTAACACAGCCGGCTAGCCAGCCTGTCAGCGAGAAGATGCCACCGAATATTGACGAGCAGATCGTCAAGGCTCTGATAGACCAGTCGAACGGTGACAAAGCGGAAGCGGCCAAGACAGCCAGCGGTAACAATAATACCCCTACCGCAACTGTCGAAGCCGACAAGGCCACAAGCGCCAATCCGACGGTCTCGGGATACCAACTCTCTGACGAGCAACCCGATCCCTCCGATGACAAGACGGCGTTACCCCGTGAGCTGAACAGCAAAGATGCTGGCAGCAACGACAAGGTCAAGCAGCCAGTCCCTCAGCCGGCCCAACCGACAGCCCAGTCAGATCAGAAGGCTACGACAGCCGATCTGAAAGACGCAGCGCCAACGCCACCGCACAACCTGGTGCACGGCACGGCGGCCGATGGAAAGGCTACCAGCGGTTCGTCCCACAAGAATGAAGTGGCGGTGAACGTTGACCCTAACGAGCCAGCGAATTCAGCGCAGCCAGCTATGCATCTCCACCGCACGGAAGCGAACGTTCGTGACGTGTTACAAATGGACGGCGGCGCACCGCTGAGACCGATGCCGGCCCAACCGATCGTCGGTCAGATTGTGGACCAGGTGCGGTTGCTGATTAATAATGATGGACGATCGGAGATGCGTCTTCAGCTTCGACCGGAATCGCTCGGTAAGCTGGACGTCCGAGTGGTAGTGGAGGATGGTATGGTAACGGTTAGACTCGGAACCGAATCACTAGCGACACGTGGCCTGATCGAGTCCAACCTCAATCACCTGAAACACGCTTTCAACGAGCATGGTCTGCGTGCAGACCAGGTCGTTGTCTATGTGAACAACGGTGATTCCAACGCAGGTGGGTATGACCAGGCAGCGTTTCAAAGGCAAGGCCAACCCCAACCGGGGCACGGTCAGGTGAGCTCAGACGCCGGTCAGGAAAAGCAGTTGGCGAGTCAAGCCAGCCGGCCAATCCATCCGGTCAATGGGCGTCAGATTGATGTTAGAGCCTGAAAAGCAGGCGACTCTCATCGAGGAGGTAATACCAGATATGCCAGCAACAGTCACCGCGACAAATCAGGCCGCGATTCCCACGACTCTCGCCCTGGGCGCAGGGGCAACGAACAAGTCTAACAACACGACATCGGTCCCAGATCGAGGGACAGTGGGAAAGAACGACTTCATGAAGTTGCTCCTGACCCAGTTGCGGAGCCAGAACCCGCTAAAGCCAATGGACAACAGTGAGTTTACTAGCCAGCTAGTCCAGTTCCAACCGCTGCAGAAGTTGGAGGACCTGGACAAGAACCTAGCCGCAATGCTAGATCTCCAGCAGCTCAGCCAGGCCAGTAGCCTGATTGGTAAACAGGTAGAAGGAGTCGCTAATGATGGCCCAAAGGTTAGCGGCGTGGTGACAGAGGTGTCAATAGTCAACGGTGTTGCGGTGCTGAAGCTGGGTGATAAGACACTCGACTTGCACAAGGTGACACGCGTTTCTGAGGCTTCCAAGTGACCAATAAAGTAACGCTTGGCTCCCAGATCGGCCTCCAGAATCTTGGCGGATCGAAGGGCAGCAATCAACCCACCGTAGGCAAACCAGCCGATGGTAGTTCGTTTGCACTGGCGTTGCAAGACAGCCTCAGCGAGCAACCTAGTCTCCGGCTATCTGCGCACGCTCAGCAAAGGTTGCTAACGCGCAAGATTCAGATTTCGCCGGAGAACCTAGACCGGATCGAACAGGGCGTTCAGAAAGCCGGTTTGAAGGGAGCGAAGGAGTCGCTAATCCTCATGGATAACCTGGCTCTGGTCGTGAACATCAGGAACAAACTGGTGATCACAGCCGTTGACCAGGCACATGCTAAGGACAATGTGTTCACCAATATTGACAGTGTGGTCATAGTCTGACCGCCTGAAAATAGCGGAAACAACGGGGTTTCGACGTGATTAGGCTGGCCCTCTAACGAGGAAGCCGGGTCATCGAGCGATTGAGATGGCCGGCGCCGAAACCCCGAGACTCAAGCAAATCGAATTGAGGGGTTAATTGAAAGGCAATGATTCGTTCACTGTTTACAGCGATTAGCGCACTTCGGAACCATTCAACGATGATGGACGTGGTCGCCAGCAACACCTCGAACGTGAATACCACCGCCTACAAGGCTGGCAAGCTCAGCTTTCAAGAATCGCTGAGCCAGACCATCCGCGGCGGCAGCGCTCCGACCTCGACCCGTGGCGGCACTAACCCAGCCCAGATCGGTATGGGCATGGGCATCACCACCATCCTGGCCCAAATACAGCAAGGAGACATCGCTCCGACCGGCAAAAACACCGACATGGCGATCCAGGGTGAAGGCTACTTCGTTGTCACTGATGGGTCACTACGGTTCTTTACTCGTGACGGCGCATTTGACATTGACCGCAACGGCACGATGATTGACCCAGGCACTGGAATGCACCTGCTTGGCTGGGTGCCTAACATTGACGCCAACGGTGACGGCATAGCCGACTTCGATAATTAATGGCGAGTTGATCATTGACAGCACTAGACCGTTGACCGACATCATTCTACCGCTCACCCAGGCTTTGCCCGCCAAGTCAACGGTGAATGTAAAACTGACCGGCAACTTTAACGTGTCCACACCGGTAGACAATCCTGGCGCTGTCCCGCCGATTGTAGGTCAAGCCCAAACGACGGTCTCGATCCACGACTCCTTCGGCTCCGTGCATAACATGACGATGACGTTCACAAAGACGGCGAACAACATCTGGGCTGCCGCCGCTACACCCTCCGCTACCGACCAGACGGTTACCGGAATAACCGTGACCCCTACCGTAATCAACTTCAATAATGTCGGCGCCCCGACCGTACCAACCATAGCCATGACTGTCACCTACAACAACGGCTTGCTACCCCAAACGATAAATGTATCCATCGCTGACATCGCCCAGGTGGCCGCTGCATCAGAGGTGAACATGTCCAGGGAAGATGGCTACGCCGCGGGTTCGCTGCTTAGCTTCGATATTATGGAGGATGGCCGGGTACGTGGCATATTCTCCAATGGCATCGCTCAGACGTTGGGCCAGATAGCGCTGGCACGATTCCCCAACTCGGTTGGCCTCATCCGCGCCGGCGCTAACAACTTTGCCCTCGGTGAAAACTCAGGTCTGCCGGCAATCGGTAGGCCCGACACCGGCGGTCGAGGTAAGCCGGCCGGCAGCGTTCTGGAACTATCGAACGTGAACCTGGCTGACCAGTTCACCAACATGATCCTTGCCCAGCGTGGCTTCCAAGCCAACTCGCGGGTGATCACTACCTCCGACGAGATGCTGCAAGACCTTATCGCCATCAAGCGGTAAACCTGGTCACGCAAACACCGGTAGGGGCGTTCAATTGAACGCCCCTACGGATTCCTCATTCGACCTGAACCATTCCCTTGCTGACCGCCCGGCTTAGCCGGCGAGGGCGACCCGATTGCGGCCTTCTTGCTTGGCTTGGTATAGGGCCTTATCAGCCGCCTCGACTAGCTTGTCATGATCGTGGGCGTCGGTTGGGAAATCGGCCACACCTATGCTGATTGTGATCTTGGCTTCTTGACCGTCGGCGGCGAATCTAGCATCCTCCACCGACTTGCGGATGCGCTCGGCGACGACAGCGGCGTTTTCTCTTGCTGTTTCCGGCAAGATCACGACAAACTCCTCGCCGCCATAGCGGGCGGCAATATCTACCTCACGGATTCGCCGGCGGATAATCTCAGCGACCTCTTTCAGCACTTGGTCCCCGACCGGATGTCCGTAGCGGTCGTTTACCAGCTTGAATCGGTCGAGATCGAGCATCAGCAAGGTGGTCGGTCGCTTGTAACGTTCGGCCCGTTGCATTTCGAGGCGGAGTCGGTCGTCAAAGTAGCGATGGTTATATAAGCCGGTCAACCCATCATGGATGGCAAGCTGTTGCAGCTTGCGGTTTATCTCCTCGATTTCGCGTAGGTAGCTATTGACCCCGTTGTTGACCTGGGACTGGTACACCTCACTAAATTCAAAGATCGTGGCGTTTAAGCAGGTATCAATCTGCCGGCCGGCGTTCATAAACCCCAAAACATCGCCCTGGTACTTCTCGGCGAGCAACGGCCAGACCACTTCTTTCAGGTTAAGCAGTCCGCGCTGCACCTCCGATAGGCGAAAGCCTTCGGCCGCCAGCACCGGGCTGATCTCGTCAATGAATTCGCGCACCTGGGCATAGCTACCATCGGAAAGCGCCCGCAGAATTGCGCTGAAGCAGCGTCCATAGATAACGCGAAGCTCTTCGCGCGGCCGGGCAAAATAGGAGGTCCCTTCCATTGAGTGGAGTAAATCCGCCCACCGTTCAACTATCTCGTCACGGCGCTCAGCTAGCAATGTAGAGACCGATTTCGTCATCGCTGTGATGGGTTCCTGCTCAATCGTACTAAGCCAGCGTTTTCGCTGGTCAGCTCAACTCAGCGCGAACCACCCGCCGTTGGCTATAGTTGCGGCTAGCGCGGTCGAATAACCCCTCACAGGTGATTAGTGTGACCGCAGCAAATGACGTCCCGCCAACGATCTGGGCGACCGGCGCCTGGTCATTCTCATATAGCTCCGAAGTTTGCACAGTATAGCGCAGTTCGGCGCTGGGCGTAACGATCAAGATCACATCGCCGGCTCTCAGTTCGCCTAGCCGCCAGAAGACAGCGGTGACGCCGGTGCGCCAATCGCGATGGCCGGAAAAGACAGCGTTACCGACGGCGCCCGGCAACGCGCTGAAGTTGTACCAGGCTACAACTTCCGGCGACTCAGGGGTTTCCATGGCGCCGTTGCGGTCCACACCCAACGTGATGATTGGCGCGTCAACGCCAAGTCTAGGTATTTGCAACCGGACCGCCTGTTCGGGAGCTCTGGACAGTGGTTGTGCAGGGGCAGCCGGTTGTCCAGTCGGCAGCAGTTTGGTTAGGGACGTCTTAGCGGCATCTTTGACAGATGACCCGGATGGATCGTTCGTTGACCTATCAGTACCCAGAAATCTAGTCGGCGAGCGGAATGGGGAATTGAGATCTTCATCCAGCATATAGGACGCGCGGGCCGAATGTTGAACTATGGCGGTAAGAGCCAGAGCCAAAAGTCCGCCAACAAAGATTGACCAAACCCTATTCACAGCAGCGCAACGATGTTCGACCATCAGTCCCCGAGGGTGTGATTCACGACCCACCACCATCCGCATCCTCCACCTCAAAACAGCGGTGAATAATTGCTTGTACTATACCACAACACCCGGCCGGGACTACAATAGGCGCACCTGCTCTAGGATTCAGGTGGGTACCTTGCCCGGCTGTAACAGTTCTCCACTCACCCAGATACACCTTACCGCCGGGCCTTTTAGCATTGAACGGCTGACGTGCTGCCGAAGTCCAGTAACGTCGGAGCGGTCCCGCGAATGATTATTTCTTGCCGCGCACTGCTTGCACCAGGGTTGAGCCGGCGCTAAAGCTGACGCGACGGCTGGCCGGAACATGTATGGGCTGGCGCGTGCGAGGATTGCGGGCGGTGCGGGCTTTGGTCTGACTGACCTTGAAACTACCAAACCCAGTTAGGCGCACCTCGTCGCCATCGGCCAGTGATGACTGGATAGCCGACAAGGCAGAGGTCACAACTTGGTTCGATTTGGCAATGGTCAGACCGGCGCTTTTGGCTACCTGGCGGGCTAGTAGACTTTTCGTGAGCATTTACGCTTTGCCTCCTCATCGTAGATGGATATTTTTTGTTGTCAGTGGCCCTGGGCGGGATGACCGGCAGCGTCCTGGCCGGGTCAACGAGCATATTATACATGTCGCTCGATATGTGGCCAAAATTACCGAGAAGTCAATGGTTGTGCGTGGCCTCAATAGGCGTTGCAACATAGATTAGTGCATAGTCAGGCAACATTTTTGGGAATCCCGCTTCAGGTAGGGGCGGCTTGCGGCAAGGCTTCAAGCGCAGCGATGGTTTGATCGGTGAGCCAGACACGGTAGGCCAATAACCGGCGTCCGGTGTCGAGCATTGCTTGGCGGATCGGGCCTTGCACCTCGGCTAGCGAAACTGTACGAGCCTGGCGTATCTCATCGGTGTCGCCCACTTCAAGCCGGCCGCCGATTGTCCGGGCGCTGAAGACGTGGGTCGTCCAGTCAACCGTTTTCTCCCCGGCGAAGAAGCGCACGTGTGCCCGGACCAAGTAGCGGTCTAGCGCAATGTCCAGGCCGGTCTCCTCTTTCGCTTCGCGCAGACCGCCAATCTCCAACGACTCACCGGGCGCCAGGCCGCCACCTGGCGCCCGGTAAACTCCGGGTGGATAGCTATGTTTGGCTATCACTGCCAGCTTGTCGCCTTCCAGAATGAAAAACGTGACGTCGTGCGCGCGTTGACCTCTTTGGCTAGCGATAATCATTTCGATCTCCTCTTTTGAGACCTCGCGATCTAACTGGAAGACACCTGGCGAGCCGTAGACTGCCTCCCACCCCTTAAATGTTGCTTCGTTAACGTACACCAGATAGCCTCTTAAGAGATTTTGAGATTGATCTTAGAGGCGCTGGTGTTGCCGGTCAAACCGATGCTGACCTGGGCGGGTTGCTACAATTACCAATCATATTGGCACAGGTTTAGGTCTCTGCCACGGGAAAGGTAGTGGAGACTAGAAGAAGTGTAAGTGTCCAGATTTAAGGGGATCAGTTTTGCAAGCGATGCGCATCAATCTAAGCTCATGTCGTGTCCGGCGACATCCGATTGGTGAAAACACAACGGGTTGCAAGGGCGGAGCCCTTGCCGGGGGATGTGGGGGTGTCCCCCACGAGTGGAGTTCCCCCTTTCTCCTGCGAGGAGAAGGGGGTTAGGGGGATGAGGTCGGCCTCCCCTAATTGTTGGTAGTGAGGGGGACGAAACCTCTGGAATCTGAACAATTACTAGGCGGGCGGCTGAGCCGCTGCTCAGCTAATCAAACCATCTCTGCGTTCTGCCGGCCGGCGTTTTTCCAACAGCCAGCGTCGCGCCTCCTGGTGTAGATCGGCGAGATCCGGCCGGTCAACGATCATCATGCGCATCCGCACGGCGACGAAGTCATCCGGGGCGCTAGACAGGTTCAACAGGGACTGGTTGCCCATGATCTTGCCCCATCTGCCGGCGAACTGGCGCAGAGCATTGATGTCGCGCTGGCGCAAGGTTGCGACCAGTTCCTGGTTGTAAACCTTCACATCGTAGCGTTCGGCCAAAGTTGCCTCCCAGTCAACGCGGCATTATATATGGTGGTCCGTCGGATGCTTGGTACAATTAGCGACTTCCTGCGAGAAGGGTTGTATAGCCTGGAGGTTAACAGTGCTAATCGGTGCAATGAATTATCCGATGCGCGACTTGGTGGAAGAGATAGGTGATTTCGCCGAGGCCGGCTTTGACTTTGTTGATATTACGCTGGAGCCGGCCCGCGCCCAGGCCGGCCAACTGGACGTGAAGGCGGTAAGCCGGGCTTTGGACAGCACCGGGCTGCGAGCAGTGGGCCATACCGCTTGGTATCTACCGATTGCGTCTCAGTTCCTGGAGCTGCGTCAGGCCGCCATCGCTGAACTGGAACGTTGTCTGCAAACGTTCAGTGAGTTGAAGGTTCCACTGATGAATGTCCATCCCGACATCCACCTGGCAATGCGCGATCACCTGACATCGGCAAAGGAAAACGCCGAGTCAATTGCCCTTCTGACCGAGCGCGGCCGGCAGCTTGGGGTCCGGCTGATGGTGGAAAACATGGCTGGCTTCTTCAGCGATCCAACCCACCTTCGCACGATCTTCGAGGCCGCCCCGGCGGCCGGCTTTCATCTGGACGTGGGCCATTCCAACCTGTACAGCGAGCGCAATCGGATTGACGAGCTGCTAGGCGCCTTCGCTGATCGTTTGGCTCACGTCCATGTCAGCGACAACAAGGGTGGCGACCAGGACCTCCATCTGCCGCTCGGCGCCGGCAATATCAACTGGCGCCACGTCATCCAGGCGCTGAAAAGGGCCGGTTATGACGCCACTATCACCATTGAGGACTTTTCGCGGGAACGCGAGTTGCTAAAACTGAGCCGGCGGCTGTTGCGCCAGTGGTG
>JBCLEL010000047.1:0-12301 GCA_038913435.1 Chloroflexota bacterium | reverse complement strand
AAGAATCTACCTCCGGGAGGGGTATGCGCCCGTGGAGCGCGACGTATTGACTTTATGAAAACCGGTGGTAATATCACAATAAGGTTGCACAACTGAATAGGAAGCCGAGTCTCAACAATGAGACAAGGAACGAGAAACTAGCGAAGGGAGGGATGCCTGACGGAAGAGAGAATGTAGCGATTTGTCTATCTAGTAGCACTTTGCCAACTGGTTTTCTGGCTATACACTAAGATTAGGAGAATGTGAGATGTCCAATAGCGCACTTCATCGCAAGTTGACACGTCGCTCGTTTCTGGCCGGCCTGGGCGTGGTGGCCACGCTGCCGGTCATAGCGGCCTGCGCCCCGCCGCCACCGCCGACCCCAACGCCGGCGCCAGCGCCGCCCAAGCCGGCCGTAGTCGCGCCGACGCCAACCGCGGCGCCAGCCGCAGTCGCGCCGACGCCAACCGCGGCGCCAAAGCCGGCCGCGCCGACCCCGACCCCCGCGCCGGTGACCAAACCCGAGCCGAAGGCGGCGGTCGAGCTGCGCATCCACGACTGGGCCCAGGACGAGAAAGACGAGTTCTACGGCCCATTCTGGCAGAGATTCGAGGCGGCCAACCCCGGCGTCACGATCAAGCGAGAGTGGTTCCCCCGCGCCGATATGCACGTCAAGCAGCTTACGCTAGCGGCGACCGGCCAGATTGGCGACATCGTGCGAATCAATGTCGCGGTGCTGACCCCCGAACTGGTGGCCAAAGGCGTGATTCAGTCCTTGAGCCCCTTCATAAAGAAGGACACTGTCTGGGCCAACAACGACCACAAGCAGTTCTGGCCTGCCAACATCCAGAACTACACTGTCAAAGGCGAGCAGTGGGGCTACCCAGTCGTCGGCCATCCGGGCTGTTTGCAGTATTACTTTAACGTCGATAAGCTGACGAAAGCCGGCGCCAAGCTGCCGGGTGACGACGGCAAGTGGACCTTGGAGCAGGCCCTCGAGGTCTACCGGGCGGGGACGAAATCCGAAGGCGGTCGCATCACCGAATACGGCATCATACCGTGTCTCGGTGGCGAGGGCGCGGTCGGCGTCTTGCGCGCCTTTGGCGGCGACTACTACAATGAGGAGGGCACCAAGGCGCTGGTGGGAACCCCGGAGTCCATCGCCGGTATCACCTGGCTCGCCGACCTGTACCAAAAGCACAAGGTCGCCATTCCGCCGGATCTGAAGCCAAACGATCAGGAACTCTTCCCGGCCGAGAAAGTGATGATAGTGGTCTCGACCTCGTTCCGAGTCAGCATATTCAAAAAGGCGGTCGCCGGCAAATTCAAGATGCTGGTCAATCCGCCGCCCATTGGGCCGTCGGGCAGGTTCGAGACTCAAGTGTCCTCGGATGGGATCGCTATTTCGAAAACATCCAAATATCCAGACGAGGCCTGGCAGGTGATCAAGGCCTACGGCAGCAAGGAGCACGGTGTCAAACGCTTCGGGGCCGGTCTCGGCAGCCCGGGCAGCCGCTACGACGTCTGGACCGATCCGGAATTCAAGCGGGATCACCCGGAGCTCGCCGGCCTCATCTACGACGCGCTCATCAATCCGGCGAAGGCGCCGCCAATGCGGCCCTGGCACCACCCGGCGAACGCCCGCTGGAGCGAAACGGATTCGGCAATCAACAACATCCTCATGGATGCTTGGCTGGGCGTCAAAAAACCGGCCGAAGCGGCTGCGGAGGCCCAAAAGGCGGCCCAGACAATCATGGACAAGCCGGTCCCATAATCTTTCGCCTTACCAAAGGCGTCGGGTGTCGTCCCTGGCGGACGACACCCGACGCCGGCATCAATCTGAGGAGAACATAAGCCTTTCGGCTCACCTGCGAGGATGAAAGGCGGTAGGAGACAAGCTCCTACCCTACGGATCCATACTGCGATAATGAAAAGCCTTTTTCCCCTTCCCTGGTAGGGAAGGGGCTGGGGGTTAGGTTGGTCCCGCTCGATAACCAACCCCTCCCTAGCCCTCCCCGACACGGGGAAGGCGCAAGTGCGTTTTTCCTAGGAGGGGTGCATCACGTGGGCACACATATCGGCTCACCGGGCGTGGTAGTCACCACCAGACGCCGATGGTCGCTTGCTCGCCAGGAGGCGATCTTTGGCTACTTGTTTCTGCTGCCGTGGATCATTGGGCTGGTTGTCTTCATCGTCCTGCCAATGCTGGCCACCGTCTTTCTAAGTCTCACAACGTACAGCATTGTAAAGCCCCCGGTCTTCACTGGCCTGGATAACTTCATACGCGCCTTTACCCAGGACGTCCTGTTCTGGCCATCTATGGGGCGGACATTTCAATGGGCCATACTCTTCGTTCCTTTGGCGATTGGCGGCGCTATGATGACCGCTGTCCTCTTGAACCAGGGACTGACATTCACCAACATTTATCGGACAATCTTCTTTCTACCGCATCTGACGCCAATCGTTGCAAGCATGTATATCTGGACCTGGCTGCTGCAGCCACAGTTTGGCTTTGTGAATGAGCTACTCTGGCAAGTCTTCCAGGTCCAGGGCCCTGGCTGGTTTGCTAGTAAAGACTGGGCTATGCCGTCCCTGATTCTGGTCGCGCTCTGGGGGGCTATCGGCGGCAACATGATGTTAATCTTCCTGGCCGGGCTCCAAGGAGTGCCTAAGGAGCTTTATGAGGTCGCCGCAATTGATGGGGCCAATCTCTGGCAGCGCTTTTGGAACATCACGCTGCCGATGATCTCGCCGGTCCTCTTCTTCAATCTGGTGCTGGGAATCATCGGCGCCCTTCAAGCCTTTACCAACGCCTTCGTGGCGACCGACGGTGGCCCGGCCTACGCCACCTGGTTTTTCGCCCTACATATCTACCAGCATGCTTTTTCTTTCAGCGAAATGGGTTACGCCTCTGCCCTGGCTTTGGTCTTCTTCATCATTCTGGTTGCGTTCACTTATGTCAATTTCAAGATGTCAGTTCACTGGGTTTACTATGCCGGGGAGGTGAAGTGATGGCCGGCGCCGCTGACGCTGCACTCGGCGAAAGATACCGTTCTGTCCATACCTTTGGCGCGAGGCGGCGCCAATACGCCGGTCGGACCTTGCTGCACCTGATTGCAGTCGGGCTTAGCTTCATCCTGATGGTCCCGTTCGCCTGGGCGGTCATCAGCTCGTTGAAGCCGTGGCAAGAGATCCGCCTGTTGCCACCGACGTTTTGGCCCAGCACGTTTATGTGGAGCAACTATTCCGAGGTTTGGACCACCCGACTCTTCCCTAACTGGGCGCAGAATACTTTCCTTATCACGATATTGGCGACACTGGGGACGGTGATCACGGCAGCGCTTGCTGGCTACGCATTTGGTAGGTTCCGCTTCCCAGGCCGCGGGATACTGTTCGGCCTAACACTGAGCACAATGATGCTCCCACAAGCCGTCACCCTCGTTCCTAGCTACCTACTATTCTTTTATTTAGGCTGGCTCAACACCTACTATCCCCTGATCGTACCATTCTGGTTTGGCGGCGGCGCCTTCTTCATCTTCCTGTTCCGCCAGTTTTTCATGACCATCCCCACTGAGCTGGATGACGCAGCCAAGATCGACGGGGCTAGCTACCTCCAGATTCTCACCCATATCGTGCTACCCCTCTCGCTGCCAGTATTTGCGACCGTAGGTATAATCGCCTTCATCGCCCATTACGACTCGTTCCTCTTTCCGCTCATCATCCTCAACGATCCCCCCAAGTTCACCTTGAGCATCGGGTTGCGCTGGTTCAGTTTTCCTCCTCAAGCAGAGGTTATACCTCGGGACCACCTGCTCCTCGCTATGGCGGTGATGATGACAATTCCTATTGTTTTGATTTTCTTCTTCGGGCAGCGCTACTTGGTTCGAGGCCTCATCATGTCCGGCATCAAGGGCTAACTGCGAATGCCAACCTGGATGTTGAACTGGCAAAGCGGATCGCTCGAGGTCACGGTTCCTGATGCAAACCTGGTTCAGGTCGTCGAGCGACCGACGCTGCCCCAGCTAGGTAGCCCGACCGAGCTGGTCGCCCGTGCCCTCGCCAACCCGATCGGTTCTCCACCACTGCGCGAGCTGATCAAGCCGGGCAGCCGGGTTGGTATCTTGCTCACCGACGTCCATGACAGCATCTTCGGCGCAGACGGTGGTGTCGGAATCTTCCTGCTCGATCTGCTCAACGAGATTGGTGTCCCCGACCGCAACATTTGGCTTATCCATTCGGCTGGGATGCACGGCCATCACCGCGCCCGGCAGAAGATAGGTGAGGCGATCCTTGCTCGCGTCGCCTACCACGAGCACGCTCCCACCGATGAATCCAATCTGACGTTTTACGGCGCTACTAGAGCGGGCACGCCGGTCTGGATCAACAAGCTCGCCGCCGAGTGCGACTTCCTTCTCGGCGTCGGTGGCTGCAACCCCAGCCTCTTCGGCATCCAGGGCGGCGCTGGAATCATCCTGCCCGGAACAGCCGGCCGGGACACGATTCGGCACAATCACTCGCTGATGATGACGACTGTTCGCCCGCTTGGTGGCTGGGGGCCGGGTAACCTCCAGCGGGAAGACATTATGGATGCTGGTGACCTGGTCGGCTTCCGCTTCAAGATAGACTTTACCGCCAACACTGTCTTCGCCGGCTATTTTCGTGAGGAGTGGCCCCAGGCCGTCGAGTACGTAAAGAAGCATCAGCTTGTCCAATGCGACCCGTGCGACATTTACGTTCATGCCCCAGCCGGCGATCGTGAGCTGCCTTCAGCGGTCTATATGGGCCTGGAGTATGGCAGCCAGATCCTTCGTCCTGGCGGGATTCTGATCTTGGTAGTTTCGGCCCGTGACCACACCCCCCTGCCACCACGTCCGGTCGCCGAGACGCTCTTCGAGACCGTCTATATCACCGAGCAATGGATGCGCGCAACGGGCGAGAGCGATCCGGCCCTTCAAGCATACTGGGGCAAACGCGACCAGATCTGCAAGGATGAGCTGCTTCGTCTGTCACTCGAAGAGTTGAGCCGGATCGTCGCCCGGCGACTCGGCGAGCCGCGGACGACGACGATGGCCTGGTCCCACCGCCACTGCCTGGAAAAGTATCGGTGCTTCCTGGTCAGTGAAGGGATCAGCGCCGACGAGGGGGCGGCGATGGGCTTTGCCTACACCACCCGCTCGTTCAAAGAGGCCTTAAAGCGAGCTTTCGATGAACTGGGTAGCAATGCCCGGATCATCGCGAATCCGCCACCGAACAACGGTATACCCTATCCTAAGGAGGTACGATAGCAATGGACATACTAGCGGTTGACGGTTCTGAGAAGACGCTCATCTGGAATGGGTACATGCGTGGTGGCTATGCCACCTGGCCGGTCGGGCAGGAGTGTGACCTGCATTGCCACCAGGATGCGGCCGAAGTCTTTGCCTTTTTGGATGGCGCCTGCGAGATGACGGTGGGCGAAGAGGTGCGCACCGTGGGCCCCGGCCAAACGGTCTACACCGGGCCGGGCGTGCTTCACAAGCTCAAGGCGGTTGGTGATCGGCCGATGGTGATGTTTCTCATCGTCGCGCCCAACCACGAGCCGACTCACACTCGCCACCACCCGGATGGCCGGATTGAGCACACCAACCGACCCGCGCCGGCGCCGGACGACCCGACGGTGATCTGGTAAGGGCGCCGGCTCGCCATATAAACACCACTCATCTATGGGAAACGCACTGATTATGTCGCGCCGGGGCCAAACCGGTCTGCCGGCGGGCAACACCTGTGTCAGCCCGGAAGGTAGCATTGTGAACCCTGCGGCGCTTCGCGAACAGATTCCGGCCCTTCGCAACTGCATCTATCTGAACACCGGTGGCATCGGCCCCAGCCCCCGAGTCGTCACCGATACTCTGGTTCAGCTTGCCGTGCATGTCAGCGAATACGGGCCTGACGGGATGGCCTTCTCGCGGGAGGAGTTTACCCGCGCACAGGAAACTCGCGCCAAGATCGCCCGGTTCATAGGCGCCGATCCGGAAGAGATCACTCTTCTCCGTAGCACAGCGGAGGGGTTCGACATTGTTGGTCATGGGTTGCGCTGGCAGCCTGGCGACGAGATCATATTTGGCGGTGGCGACCACCCGGCGGCCCGGGCGATCTGGGCAATCCTTGCCCGTCGCTACGGCATCCGGCCGGTCCGCCTCGACTTGCGCGACGACAGCCCTGAAGCGATTCTCCACGATGTCCGCCGGCTGATCACGCCCCGGACGCGCCTGATCTCTCTCAGCCACGTCACTTCGGAAAACGGTCTGCGAGTGCCGGCCCGCGAGTTGGCCGAGCTTGCACACGCGCACGGCGTACGTCTCATCCTTGACGGCTGTCAGGCGGTCGGCCAATTCTCGATCAATCTGCACGAGCTTGGCTGCGACTTCTACGCGGCCGGCGCCTACAAGTGGCTCTTGGCGCCATTCGGGACTGGCTTTCTGTATGTGCGCCGCGAGCTCTTGCCGGAGATCGAGCCCTCCTGGGTCGGCGCCGGCGGGACGATTGGCTTCGACCCGGAGACGGCGACCTGGGAACCGCTGCCGACTGGCCAGAAGTTCGAGTTTGGCGCCCGCTACTGGCCGCTAGTGCCGGCGATGGGGGCGGCGATTGACTTCGTCTCTGGTATCGGGCTGGAGGCCATCGCCACCTGCTCGCGGCGCCTGGTCAACCGGATGCGCGAGCGGCTGGCCGAGCGGCCAGGAACAATCGAGTTCGCACCACGTTGCGAATCGCTGCGGACTGGCATGGTTGGCGCCGCAGTCGCTGGCATGTCTGGGCGCGAGCTTGCCGAACGGCTCCAGGCGCAGGGCATTCACCTGCGGGCGAACACCGGTCCGAATGGCATCACCGGCGTCCGTCTCTGCCTCGCCTTCTTTGTCACCGAAGAAGAGGTAGACTTCACCGCCGATGCGATCGCCGAAATCGCTGCAAAGCGGTAGCGGTAGTGGCGGCCGGCCGGAACCGTGCCCGACTACCGGTGGCACACGCGGACCGACCTGCCCGAAGGGGTATAGTAGGGGCGATTCATGAATCGCCCCTACGACGAGGGGTCGCATCTCTGGAAGGAGGAGCTAGACTTATGCCTGCGATCACCGTGCTACGTGCGCCGCGCCTTCTCGACGGACTGGGGTCGCCACCGGTCGAAAACGCTGCCGTCGTCGTCGTTGATGGGGTCATCACGGCCGCCGGCCTGGCCGGCGCGATCAACCTGCCCAGCGGTCAGGGCATTGCGACGCACGACTATCCCGGCTGCACGCTGCTTCCCGGTCTGATTGACTGCCACACACATTTGCTCTTCAGCGCGAGCGACCAGGCGCTCCACGATGCGATCCACGAGTCCGATGAGACATTGCTCCTGCGTGGGCTGGCGAACGCCCAGGCCGAGCTACGCTGTGGCGTCACCACCCTCCGCGATTGCGGCGGTCGCGGCTTCCTAACCCTGGCTCTGCGTGATGCCATACGACAAGGCCTGGCAACTGGGCCGCGCATCCTCGCGGCGGCGATGCCGATCACGACGACCGGCGGCCACCTGAACTTCTGCGGGCTAGAAGCCGACGGCGTGCACGAGGTGATCAAGGCGACGCGGCAACTCTGCAAGGCCGGCGTGGACTTCATCAAGGTGATGGCGACCGGTGGGGGAATGACGCCGGGGACGAATCCCCGGGCGCCGCAATACTCCGTCGAGGAGCTTCGCGCGATTGTCTTCGAGGCGCAAAGGCTTGGCGGCCGGCACGTCGCCGCCCACTGCCACGCGACGGCCGGCATCGCCAACGCTGTTGAGGCCGGCATCCGGACTATTGAGCACTGCTCATGGTTAGACCCGGTCGAGGGTCACGAGTTTGACCCGCGTCTGGTTGAGCGGATGGTCGAGAAGGGCACTTATGTCTCTCTGACGATGGGCTCCGAGCGTGCGGCGATCAAACCCGCTGACGAGCTTACCGAAGAGCAGCGTCGCGCGGTTGCAAGCTGGGGGCCGCATTTCGATGTCCTCCGCCGGACGGTAGGTGGCGGCGTGCGCTTCATTGCAAGCAGCGACGCCGGCGTGAGTCGGACCTTCTTTGGCGAGTACGCGCTGACGCTCGAGGTGATGGTCGCCTGTCTCGACATCGCGCCGATGGAGGCGCTGCGGGCGACGACCGGCCGGGCCGCCGAGGCGCTCGGTATTGCCGACCAAGTCGGCGCGCTCGTCCCCGGGCGCCAGGGCGATGTTGCCGTCGTTGAGGGCGACCCGCTCGCCGACATTCGGGCGCTCCGAAACATCCCCGCCGTCTACCACGATGGCCGGCTCGTTGTCGAGCGCGGGAAAATCGCTCCCGCGCAGGTCAAATGAAAAAGTAGGGGAGACACTGCCGATGAAGATCACCGAGTTGAAAACTTTTCTGGTTGAAGCGTCCTGGCGTAACTATTTGTTCGTCAAAGTGTCCACTGATGAAGGCATTCACGGTTGGGGTGAGGCGACCGTCGAAGGCAAAGAGCGCACGGTGGCGCAAGCGATAGGCGACCTGGCCGACTATCTGGTCGGCAAGGACCCGTTTCGCATCGAGGAGCACTGGTACGCGATGTATCGGAACGCCTTCTGGGTAGGCGGCCCCATCTTGAACAGCGCCATCTCCGGCGTCGAACAGGCGATGTGGGACATCAAGGGCAAGGCGCTGGAGGTGCCAGTTTACGAGCTTATCGGTGGCAAGATACGCGACCGCATCCGCATGTACGCCAATGGCTGGTTCCGCGGCTGCCAGACGCCAAAAGAGTTCGCCAAGGCAGCCGAGAAAACAGTCAAAGAAGGTTTCGACGCGCTGAAGTGGGACCCGTTCGGGTCGGCCGGGCTATTTATCTCGCCGGAGCAGGCCCGGCTCGCCGTCAAATGCGTCGCTGAGGTGCGCAACGCCGTCGGCCCGGAAGTCGAGTTGCTGGTCGAGGTGCACGGCCGGCTCTCGCCGGCCAACGCGATCCGCATCGGCAACGAGCTGGCCGAGCACCGGCCCTACTTCTACGAGGAGCCGGTTCCGCCGGAGAACGTTGACGCGATGGCGCTGGTTGCCCGCTCGGTGCCGATACCGGTTGCCACTGGCGAGCGCCTGTTCACCAAGTGGGGCTTCAAAGACGTGCTGGAAAAGCAAGCGGCGGCCATCATCCAGCCGGACCCCTGCCACGCCGGCGGCATATTGGAGACAAAAAAGATCTCGGCGATGGCCGAGGTCTATTACGTCGGAGTCGCGCCGCACAACCCGAATGGGCCGGTTGCCACCGCCGTCTGCCTGCACCTTGACGCTTCCACGCCTAATTTCACCATCCAGGAGCTGAACATCGGCGATTGGGAGCGCAGCCAGGCAATCCTCAAGGAAGGCTTTGTCATAAAGGACGGCCGCATCGAGGTGTCGAACCAGCCCGGCCTCGGCATTGATCTCGACGAAAAAGAGCTGGCCAAGTACCCCTTCAAACCGATGGACATGAGCCGCATGTTTGACCCGGCTCGCGACCTGCGGCCGGACTGAGGGCGTTACGCCCTACTCTTGAACGGTCACCGGCTCCCGGCCGGCCAGTTCTTCAACCGCCTGCCTCATATGCTGCTCGTCAATGTGGTCAGCGCCGGCACCCATAGTCAGTCGTGGAGATTCGTCTGTGCCGTCGCGTCGCTTTGAACATCTCGCGGGAGGTGACTGCCAACGCCGAGGCTCTGAGATTAGCCGGAAATATCTAAGTGATCCTACTTTGGTCTTCGAGAAATTGTCGTTTTGCCCGTTCTAGCTCTGCTGCCGAGTAGTCCTTCTCGGCGGAGATATGCACGAAATCACGCCCGTTCCACCTGTACACCACTCGCAGCCTAGGGGTGATGTAATAAGGTAACCCTGTACTCCAATCAGGTTCAGTAGTCACAAACTCTAGCCTCCCATCAGAGTCGATGTCCCTGACCTCGAATCCCCCGGGTGTGCCCGAGCCGATTTGACCGGCCTCCTGGAACCCCGAATATGGGTGCCAATCAAATACCTTGAGGGTCATCCCATGGGCACCATGACCATACTGCATAAGCAATTCATTCTGACCATCAGCGTCAATGTCAGCCCATTCAACGTGGCCGGGTGTCCAATTGGGCGCGTCAGGCGGAATTTGTGACCTAGGGTCGGGTGGCTCCTTAGGCTTTGGGATGGCATCGAATATCTTTATGATCTCTCTAGCCGTCCTGTCTGGCAGCTGCGAGATATGTTCTTGCAACATACGCTCGGCTTGCAGGGCATGACGATGCTCTTGTTCCGCCCGATAGTATTGCCAGCCAGCGATTGCAATTGTGACCACAATGCCGATCACAGCCAGTAACAGACCTAGGTCCATGTGATGATAATAGTATTGATTCTACGAAGGGGCAACTGACGGCCTACCGGCCAGCTCTTCAACCGCCTGGCGCATGTGCTGTTCCTCGATGTGGTCAGCGCCGGCTTCAACGCGGATGGTGTGGGCCACCGCGAGGACCTCGGCGGTAGTAAAGCCTTCCGGCGGCGCGACCTTATAGACCGATAGCTCTAGCAATTGGCCGTTGTGGTCGCGGAAGTAGAGCGAGTCCATAAAGCCCCGGTCAACCCGGCCGGAGTTTGGAATGCGGCTCTCGCCTAGCCCCTTGAGCGCCCGTTCAAACATCTCTCGGCTGACGGTGAAGGCGACATGATGCACCATCCCCATAGTCGTCATCGTCGCCGCTCTGGGGTCAGACTCGCGGTTATCGTTGCAGAAGAAAGTAATCAGCTTGCTATCGCCGGCGTCGAAGAACAGGTGCAACTCCTCCGGCACGTCGAGGTTCGGCTGCTCGAAAACCAGTGGCATGCCGAGGATGTCTTGGTAAAAGTGGACCGTGTCGGCCTTGTTGGAGCCGATCAGGGTGATGTGATGGACGCCGGCGGTCTTAATCATTGGCGGTTGCTCCTAAGGTAGAACGTGCTCATCTCTATAGAAGAAGGATAGAGCATTGCCCTCACCAAATGCCAATTTGCGCCTGACACTTGACTTTTGTACAATGTAGTACTATATTGTACCTTACAAGACTGCTCTGGAGGACGACACATGCAAGCTGCTAAACCCACCATCCGTACTATGAAGGCTTCAGACGTTAGGCAAAATTGGAGTCAAGTCCTCAACCAGGTCTTCAAGCAGCAGGCGCGGATAGTAGTTGAGAAGAGCGGAATTCCGGTTGCTGCCGTGATTTCGGCCCGAGACCTGGAATGGTTAGCATTATTCGAGAGTAAATGGGAGGAGAGGTTCAGAGTAGTAGATGAGATACGTGCGGCCTTCAAGGATGTGCCCGAAGAAGAATTGGAGCGTGAGATAGCAAAAGCAGTCTCGGAGGCCCGCCGGGAGATTCGAGAAGGTAAGCGCCAGGCCACGGCCGCATCGACAACCGCCGCCGGCGGATGATGGCCGGCGGCGATTTCCACCATACTACGGCGCATCACGCCTAGCGCCGTTATGAGGATATACTTGAGCTAATAGCGATGACTCAGAATGACTCTCAAGGAGGGCCGAATGAGAGCAGAATCGGTTGATACCAGCCGGCTGACCTACGAAGACTACGCCCGATTGCCGGAGGGCGGTCGCTATCAACTGCTGGAGGGTGATCTGATTATGACGCCGGCGCCAACTCCCAGGCATCAAGATGTCCTGGCCAGTTTATACGACCTAGTGAAAGCCTTCGTGCAACAACGAACTCTGGGGAAGGTTTACTTTGCACCGATTGATGTGATTTTCTCCGGAGATACAGTCCTGCAACCAGACTTGGTATTCGTCAGCCAGGATAAGCAGCAACTCATCAGCGAGCGTGGCATCAAAGGGGCGCCAGACCTCGTAGTGGAGATCAGTTCCCCAAGCTCTTTTCACCTCGACCGTGGGGCCAAGAAGTCAACCTACCAGCAATACGGTATCCCTTACCTATGGCTCGTGACCGCTGAGGAACACCGCGTCGAAGAGTTTGAGCTAAGGGCCGGCCGCTACGTCTGCGTCCAGGATGTCCAGGGCATAAATCAGTTTAAGCCGGCCCTCTTTCCTGACTTGACAATTGAACTGGCCGACCTCTGGGCCTGACCGCAAGTCCCCTACCTCAACGATTGATAGACCAACCGCCGGCTCGGCGAGTTTTGCGGACGATCTTCCTGCTCCTCCAACGCCAACTCTAGCCCATCGCGGAAATTCGAGGCCAGACGCTCGATAATCTCCGCTCGGTGCAGCGGCGAATGGATCCGCCACGGCTCGTCAAATTGCTGACCAGAGGCCACCATCATCAGGCTGTCCTTCGAGTTTAGCTGGCGCATCCGCAGCA
>JBCLEL010000046.1:0-12357 GCA_038913435.1 Chloroflexota bacterium | reverse complement strand
TCAACCTCAATAGAACGTGCGATTGTCAAGACGCCGGTCCAGACGTGACAACCACCAGGTTGTCCGGCGATAAGTGGCGTTGGGCCGCTGCCAACAGTTGCTCGGCGGTCAAGCCGTTGATGATGTCGGGGTAGCGGTCTAGGTAGTCAAGTCCTAGATCGAAGGTCTCAATGCGCTGGAGTATGCGGGCAACGCCATCGTTCGTCTCAACCGACAGCGGCAAGGCGCCGGTCAGATAGCTTTTGCCGTCGGCTAGCTCCTGGGGGTCAACCTGATCGCTGACCAGCCGGCCGATCTCGTGGCGGATGCTCTCGATTGCCCGCTCGACGTTGGCCGGATTCACGCCGGCGCGCACTTTCCAGGCGCCAGGGCCGAGCGATGCGTCGAGGCCGGAGTGAACGTAGTAGGCCAATCCCTGTTGGTCGCGCACGTTGGCGCCGAGCCGGCCCATCAACCCCAGTCCGCCAACAATCAAATCCGCCATGCTCAGGGCGTAGAAGTCAGGATGGCGGCGCGAGATAGCCGGCAGACCGAGGGCGATGTCGGTCTGACTCTTGCCTTCGAGAGGGAAGTTCTGCCGAACCGGCGAGGTGGGCCGGCTGGCCGCCGGCACCGCCCATTTATCCGGCGCCGGCCGGCTCGACTTCCAGCCGGCGAAGATTGTTGCCAGCCGTTCAATCAGCCGGTCGAACTCAACATCCCCCGTGGCAGTGACAACTGCGCCAGCCGGCCATACATACCGTCGGTGAAACTCCTTGAGGTCGGCCTGAGTGAAGCTCTTAACTGTTTCTTCGTTGCCGAGCGCCCATCGAGAATATGGATGGCTCTCGCCATAGACCAAGCGGTGAAACTCCTGTTCGACGACCGAACGGGTATTGTTCTTCTGCTCGCGCAGGGCGCTAAGCGCCTCACTGCGCACTTTTTCGATCTCGTTTTCGGGGAATGACGGCTCTAGCAGAATCTCCGCCATCAGTCCGGTCAGCAGATTAAAGTCCTCGCGCAGGCAGCGCAGGCTTGCCACTAGGTTGTGCTCGCCGGCCTCCGCACGCAACGACGCGCCGACTGAATCGGTCAGCTCGTTCAACTCCTGGAAAGTGCGCTTGGCCGTTCCGCGTTGGAGCATTCGCGCGTGAAAGTGGGCGAGTCCCATCTTGTCAGCCGGCTCGTAAATCAGGCCGGCCGGCAGGCTCATGCGTAGTATGACGACCGGATTGACCCGGTTTTCGCTGGCTACGACGATTATGCCGTTGTCCAGCGCCCGGCGCTTCGCAGTCAACCTAGTTTTTGGCCCGGCATTTGCGCCGTCGCTGAAGAAGCGTGGACGATAGCGGGACGGCCTGGCGGCAGGCGAGGATTCAGCCGGCTGGCCGGCGCCATCGCCGGTCGGGACGAACCAGCCGATGGTGCGCGTGTCAGGTTTCAAATAGGTCTGCGCCGCCCGGTGCGCGTCGGCGGCGGTGACCGCCTCAACCCGGTTCAGCAATTCCTCGAACGTCTTGTAACTGTCCACCACTTCCAAGCTGCCCAGCCAGTAACCCTGATTGGTCACCCCTTCCGAGGCGTAGGCTAGTTGGGCGCGAACCTGCTTCTTGGCAACTGCGACCTCGTTTTCGGTCACGCCATCGTTCAGGACCCTCTCTACCTCCTCGTCAACCGCTTTTTCCACCTTTTCCAGTTCGACTCCCGGTCGCAGGGAGGCGGAAATGCTGAAAAGATAGGGGTCAATCGTCAGGGCGAAGCCGGAGCCGGCGGCGCTGGCTAGCTGCTGGTCAACCAGCCGTAGGTACAACCTCGATGAGCGGCCCATGGCGGTATCGCGTCCGCCAGACATCCCCATCGGCTTGGCGCCGGACAATATTGCGTCAAGCACGATCAACGGATAGACATCGGGATTTGACGCGGCCGGCGCGTGGTAAGCAGCCTCGAAGTAGCTGGTCGCGCCGGGGCGCCGGACGACGACGCGCCGCTCGCCTTGCTGAGATGGCTCGACCACCCGGACCGGCCGGGCCGGTGGGCCGGCCGGTATCGAACCGAAGCTCTCTTCGATCTGCTTGAGCAGCTTGTCAGTGTCGAAATCGCCGACCACCACGATGACCGCGTTGTTCGGCGCGTAGTAAGTCTGGTAGTGGTTGTATAGGTCGTCCCTGGTCATCTCCCTGAGGTCGGACTTCCAACCGATGATGCCCTGTCCATAAGGATGGGCCTTGAAGGCGGCGGCGGTCACTTCCTCGTCCAGGTGGAATGTCGGATAGTTCTCGCTGCCCTCCCGCTCGGAGATGATGACGGTGCGCTCGCTGGCGACTTCATCGGGATTGAAGGTGGAGTTGACCATCCGGTCCGATTCGATTGCGAGCGACAACCCTAGTCGGTCGCTCGGCAACGTCTCGAAATAGGCGGTGAAGTCTATCCAGGTAAAGGCGTTGAGAGTGCCGCCATTCTTTGAAACGCTGCGGAATATCTCCCCCTTGCCCAGCTTCTGGGTGCCTTTGAACATCATGTGCTCGACCCAGTGCGAGACGCCGGTGACGCCGGGCGCCTCGTTGCGCGAGCCAACGCGGTACCAGACCCAGAATGTTGCGACTGGCGAGTAATGGATCTCGCGGCTGAGGACTGTCAGTCCATTGGCGAGTCGAGTTTCAACGATTGGATTCATAGCGGCGGGAACCTCCAGTGACGTAGGTCAGGGGAAAATATTTGACGGCAGGCCACAAGGTAATCCGGCAGGGATTATAGCACCGGACGGTCATTAGTCCGGCGAGGTTTATAGTATGTACCAGAGACGGGGTGATAATGCTGGGAGCGCGGGCATCTTGCCCGCTCTTGTGCGGCAGGGTGCTGAGTCTTTTAAGGATGTATAATCCAGCCAATCCAGGTTGAAGGCTGATGATGAAAGATTACGTTGCGGCTACCTGCGGCGATAGGATCGCCGACATATATGACGAGTTGCACGCCAGGTTAGACACGCAGGCAACCGTGTCTGCCTTGGCCGGCCTCGCCGGCGGTGGACGTGCGCTGGAACTGGGCATCGGCACTGGCCGGATTGCATTGCCGCTGGCGGCTCTAGGCGTCGAAGTGCACGGCATAGACGCATCCCAGGCGATGGTAGCCAAGTTGCGGCAAAAAGAAGGTGGCGACCGCATCCCAGTGACCATCGGCGACTTCGCCGACGTCGGCGTTGAGGGGGCCTTTTCGCTCATCTTCGTCGTCTTCAACACGTTCTTTGGTCTGACTTCACAGGAAGACCAGGTGGGCTGCTTTCGCAACGTCGCCGGCCATCTCACCGATGATGGCGTGTTTGTCATCGAGGCGTCTGTGCCGGATATGACGCGCTTCGTGCGAGGGCAGAATACTCAGGTGTCACAGGTCGATACCGACCATGTTAGGCTCGACGTCTCGCTGCACGATCCGATAAACCAGCGAGTCACCTCACAGCACGTGCATATCACCGAATCCGGGATCAAGATGTATCCCACGCATATACGATATGCCTGGCCGAGCGAGCTTGACCTGATGGCGCAACTGGCCGGCCTGCGCCTGCGTGAGCGTTGGGCCGACTGGGACCGCTCGCCTTTCACCGCCAACAGCGGCAAGCACATTTCGGTCTATGCGCGGGACTGATCGCCAGTTGATGCAAAATACCGTAGGGGCGACCCCGCCGGGTCGCCCCTACGTTGGTGAACATTAGAAACTTAATCGAGTAGTGGATCACAATCTGTAGCGCAGGGGCTTGTCCCCTGCTTGGGGCGGACAGGGCGGGGCACAAGGCCCCGCGCTACGCTGACTCCAACGAAAGATTGGCCAGAAAATTCGTGTGGAGGTGGAGCGAATGTACGCTAGCCTAAGCGCCCCGGCGCTTGGTATCAAAGCGCCTTTGCTGGAGGTCATCGGCCTCGCCCGCAAGTACGGCTTCGCCGGCGTTGACTTCGACATGGTCGAGGTGGCGAATCTGTCGTCTAAGAATGGGTTCGACTTCGTAAAGCGCCTTTTCGAGCCCGCAAGCGTTCGCCCAAGCGTGTGGGCATTGCCAGTCGAATGGCGTGGAGACCAGGCGAGCTATGAGGCCGGCCTGGCCGAACTGCCACACTATGCCGAATTAGCGACGCAGCTTGATTGCCGGCGGGCAGTGACGGTGATGCGGCCCGGCTCCGATGAACGTCCGTTTGAGGAGAACTTCCGTTTCCACGTTGACCGGCTTGGCCCAATCGCCGAGGCGTTGAAGCCGTATGGAGTCCGCCTTGGCATTGAGGTCATCGGTGTGCCTTCACTACGCCGGACCTTCAAACACGAGTTCATCTATACGCTTGGCGGTCTCGCTGATCTTGTCGCGGCAATCGGCGCTGGGAACGTCGGAGTGCTGTTGGATAGCTACCACTGGTACACTTCAAGAGGCACAATCGCCGACTTAGCTAGACTGAACAGCGAGCATGTAGTCCATGTCCATCTGAACGACGCGGTCGCCGGCGTAGCGTTCGAGGAGCTTGAGGACCTGGTGCGCTGTCTTCCTGGCGAGTCCGGCGTGATTGACCTCCCCGGCTTTCTCAATGGCTTGCGGCAGATTGGCTACGACGGCCCGTTTTCCGTCGAGCCTTTCAGCCAGCGGTTGAAGGGGATGTCGAGCGATGGAATAGTGCAAGAGACAATGTCCAGCCTGCGCAAGATCGGGGCTGTTGATGGCGCAAGGTGAGGTGTACGCGGTCATTCGGGGTTCTAACAACAATCGGACGGGTTGTCGGCCCCGTAACCGTAGGGGCGATCCTATGTGATTGCCCAATGGCCGGACGTATAAAAGGCAGACACGTAGGTCTGCCCCTACCTATGCAGGGCCACCGATTATTGGTAGAACTGTCACTCGGCAATTGGCTAGTGGCTAATTAAGGAGCACTTGGAAGTGACCGAATATGCTGTTCCTTATGGTAGGTCATACATAAAGTTCCGGCTGCCGGCCGGCTTTGACGGGCATCTGCTGAAGTCAAACCCGTTGCCGCCGGTGTCCGATGTCCGTCAGGCAATTGACGAGGCGTTGCGAAAGCCGCTAGCCTCACCAACGGTGCTAGAGTTGGCTCGGCCTCGAATGAACGTGGTCATTGTTGTGACCGATGCGACGCGGGCCTGTCCTGACCACTTGCTGGCGCCGCCGCTATTGAACCAATTGAACGCCGCCGGCGTGCCAGATGATGACATAACTATAATGGCCGGGATCGGCATGCACCGAGCGATGACGCCGGCCGAGGCGGTTGAGAAGCTCGGTGACGAGGTTGTACGCCGGATCAAGGTGGTCAACCCAACGCCCAATGATCCAGCGTCACTGGTTGATCTTGGCGAGGTGGCGTATGGCGTGCCCTGCCTGGTGAACCGGCAGGTCTATGAGGCTGACCTCCTATTGGCGACCGGCATCGTCGAACCGCACCATTACGCCGGCTATAGCGGCGGGCCTAAGACGGTCGCCATCGGCTGCTCCAGTCCGCAGACGATCCAGTATTCGCACGGGCCGGCGATGCTAGACCATCCGCGAGTGCGTCTAGCTCAGGTCGAGGGCAACCCGTTCCACCAGGCGATCTCTGAGATAGGGCAAAAGGCCGGCCTGCGCTTCGTAATCAACGTGGTTATGGATGAAGAGCAGCGGGTCATCGCCGTCCGGGCCGGCGACCCGCAACAGGTGAAGGCTGAGCTTGTCCAGATAGCTTCGCCGATGTACACCGTGCCAATCAAGGGGCAGTTTGACATCGCCATCGCCGGCGTCGGCTACCCGAAGGACGCCAACTTTTATCAGGCGTCAAGGGCCGCCAGCTACTTGCAGTTCGCGCCTGAGCCAGTTGTGCGCAAGGGAGGAGTCATAATCATTCCGGCCGTTGCTCAGGAAGGCGCGGGCCAAGGCGCCGGCGAACAGGCTTTTCTGGAAACTATGCGCAGGGCGGACACTCCGGCTGAGATCATCGCCGACGCCCTGGCGAACGGCTACCAGGCCGGCGGCCAGCGGGCGTATATGTTGGCTAAGGTGCTGGAAAGCTGCGACGTGATTGTGGTGGGGTCGCAGCATCCAGATATTGCCCGCCAATTGAAATTTCTGCCGGCCGCGAATATCGAGGAAGCATTGGCGATGGCGGCCAGCCGCGTCGGTAGCTCGGCGAAGGTTGCGGTGATCCCCCACGCCTTGATGACGTTGCCGGTCGTCCGCAGCCGCGAGCCGGCCTTTGTCTAAGTCTCAAGGAGCCGTATCAATCCTTTTGACCACCAAGACACAAAGACACTAAGCGTGAGGAAATGATCTTCAAAATTGGCTAGACTCTCTTGATCTTCGTGGCTTTGTGACTTTGTGGTGAAAACTGTATTTTTCAAGGAGGAAGTCTTAGCGTGACCCTGATTGTTCAGAAATATGGCGGTTCATCGGTAGCCACTGCCGAGCGGATCAAGGCCGTCGCCGACCGCATCATCCACAGCAAGGAAGCCGGCAACCAGGTCGTGGTGGTGGTATCAGCGATGGGTGATACGACGGACGACCTTATAGACCTGGCAAAGCAGGTCACCGACGATCCCGATGATCGGGAGATGGACCTCTTGCTCTCGACTGGCGAGATGGTGTCCTGCACCTTAATGGCGATGGCTCTGCGAGCCAAAGGCCAGCCGGCCATATCATTGACCGGAGCCCAGGCCGGCATCCGGACCGATAGTTCCCATAGTAGGGCGCGCATTGTTTCGGTTGATCCCAGCCGGATCCATCGCGAGTTAGACCACGGAAAGATTGTCATTGTCGCCGGCTTCCAGGGCATAACCGATGAGATGGACGTGACGACTTTGGGTCGTGGCGGCTCCGACACGACGGCGGTTGCGCTGGCGATCATCCTCAAATCTGACCGTTGCGAAATCTATACCGATGTGGACGGGGTATTCACCGCCGATCCACGGGTGGAGTCAAAGGCGCGCAAGCTCGACCGTATAAGCTATGATGAGATGCTAGAGATGGCGAATCTCGGCGCTCGGGTGATGCACCCGCGGGCGGTGGAGCTTGGAAGCCTTTATGGTATGCCGATTGTAGTGCGATCAAGCTTTGACGAGCGAGAAGGCACCTTGATCGCCGGAGGGGATAACGTGGAAATAACCAATAAAGTCCGGGGTATCGCTCACGACACCGATGTGGCTAAGATTACAGTCCTTAGTGTGCCGGACCGGCCTGGCATCGCTTACTCGCTGTTTCAACCATTGGCTGAGGCCGGCATCAACGTTGACGTGATTGTCCAAAATGCCAGTCAGGACCAACTCACCGACTTGTCGTTTACCGTAAGTCGTAAGGACGTGAAAAAAGCGTTGAGCCTGGTTAAGGAGGCATTGCCGGCCATCTCCGCTCGTGATGTAGTAAGCTCTGAGGACTTGGCAAAGGTCTCGGTTGTGGGGACCGGCATCCAGAACACGCCGGGCTACGCCGCCAGGATGTTCAAAGCCCTGTTTGAAGCCGGGGTTAACATTCAAATGATCACGACATCGGACATTCGGATCACCTGTCTGATCGCAGCGGCCCAGGTGGAGACCGCCGTTCGGGCGCTACACAAGAGCTTTGAGTTGGACCAGCCGGAGCAACTTGGCAAGGCATAGCACAGCTTCCGTTGGGATTGCCTTCCGCTGAGAAGGCGCGCTCTCGATGCACTATTTCATGTAGGTCTATGTAGGGGCGTTCAATTGAACGCCCCTACTATTGGGGGGAGATCACGATGGCATTGCAATTCGCTAGCTCGGCGCTGGTGCGCTACGTCACCGAAAAGGTGATGGAAACAGTGATGCGCCAGATCTCCGAGGCCCAACGCCATGCGGTTGAGTCAGCCGGCGCCAGCGGCGAATCAACGGTGGACGTGACTGCGGTGATCGCCCTTAGCGCGCAGATCAACCAGTTGTCGAAGCGCATAGACCTGCTGAATGACGAGTTGGCTGGCTTCCGCCGGCGAGTCGCTGCCTTCGAGAAGCGGTACGGCTGGGGGTTTATGCTAAAGATGGTGGCGGCGGTGGTCGCCACTTTTATGGCTGGCTTTGGCTTGGGTTTTCTGGCCAAGCTGGCCGGCTGGTTCTAGCCGTCGTACTGAATCGTGGAGAATCAATAAACCGCAGAGGCGCAGAGGCGCAGAGAAAAATCAATTTTCAGAATTCTCTGCGTCTCTGCGTCTCTGCGCCTCTGCGGTGACTAGCCTCGCAGAAGGCCGTTATAACGCCTTTCGCCACCGCTTTGCTAGCTCCGGGTCACGCTCCTCGGCCCAAGCCTTCAATGGAGCGTCGGCGTCTTTAGTGCCCCAGTAACGCGAACCAGGCTGGTATGGATCATCGCCCACTGGTGAGTCGTTGTCGGCAAGCGCCCCAAGCAGTTGCCGGCGGATGGGCGAGCAACGGGCGATGAGTTCAGGGTCTTGTTGCAAGTAGTCGTTAGGACGCATCCAGCGATATTGATAGCCGTAGTGCATTATCTTGCGGATTTTGTTTGACAGGTTTGGACCGACGCAGTGCCAGGTGGCCGTCCGCCAGAGAACCGCAGCTCCCGGCGGTAGCTTGAGTTCCACCGCCTCGTCCGGATCAACCTTTAGCTCCCGATCGCGGAGTTCCTGGGGTGTTCGTTTGTGGGAGCCCGGCGACATCCACAGGTTGCCGGAGTTTGACTCGGTGAGGTCGGAAAGTACATAGAAGACCTTGATTTCCATAAATGGCAACCTGCCGTCAAGTGAGGGTTTCTCGAACCAGCTATCGCCGGTCAGGTCCGGATGCCAGAGGACATTACGGTAGCCGGCGGTGTAGTCTTCACCCTTGCCGCGTCCGATCTCACCCAGCTTGATCTCTTGGGGATAGGGCGGCCGATAGTCGAGGTGGGTGGTGCGAATCTGAATGTTCCAGCCTATCGCGTCAACCAACAAAGGAAGCATTCTCGGATGGTCAACCAGATCGAGAAAAGCCTCATGCTGTGACAGGAGATTGCGAATCGCAAAGGGATCGTTCGGGCCGAGCTTCTTGTCTTGGCGAACTCGGGCGGCCACTTCATCCACCGCCTCCAGCAGTCGGTCCAACTCCTCCTGAGTAAAGAATTTCTCTAGTATGACATACCCCTTCTCGGCGAAGTCGTTCTGCTGTTGTTCAGTCATAGCTAGTGCCATTGTGAGCTTCCTTCCTTTTCCATTACTCGGTTTGTATAGTCGCCGGCTAAATATGCACTCGTTCTAACTCTTTGGCTTTCTGGGTGGCGTGATCCTCGGCCCAAGCCTTCAGCGGCGCGTCATCCCAGTTCTTCGGAAGCCAGTACTGGGAAGACGGCTCCCAGTCGGGATCTTTGCCCAATGGGTTGTCGCCAGTGGCCAACGCTCCGAGCAGTTGCCGGCGGATCGGCGAGCTGCGGGCGATTAGCTCGGGGGCCTGCTGAATGTAATCGGTTGGACGTAGCCAGCGGTAGTGGTAGCCGATATGCATTATCTTGCGTATTTTGTTCGAGAGGTTTGGGCCAACGCAGTGCCAGGTGGCCGTCCGCCAGAGAAGGGCAGTCCCCGGTCGCAACCTCAACTCTACCGACTCCGATGGATCAACCAGGTAGTCCCGGTCGCGAAGCTCCTGAGGTTTCCGTTTGTAGCTTCCGGGTACCACCCAGAGGTTGCCAGAGTTGGACTCAGTCAGGTCGGACAGGACATAGAAGACCTTGATTTCCATGAAGGGCAGCCGCCCGTCGAGTGAGGGCGCCTCGAACAGATAGTCGGTGGCCAAGTCTGGATGCCAGATCAGGTTTTTGTAGCCGCCTAGGTGGTCGGCGCCCTTGCCTCGCCCTACCTCGCCAGGCGCCATTTCCTTCGGGTAGGGCGGCCGGTAGTCGAGGTGAGTGGTGCGTATCTGAATGTTCCAGCCGATGGCGTCAACCACCAGCGGAAGCATCCTCGGATGGTCAATCAGGTCTAGGAAAGCCTGGTGGTGAGCCAGGGCGTTGCGGATGGCGAACGGGTCATTGGGACCTATTCCCTTGGCATGCCGAATGCGGCCGGCCACATCATCTACCGCTGCCAGCAGCCGGTCTAGCTCGTCGTGGGTGAAGAAATCTTCCAGCAGAATAAAACCATTTTCCTCGAAGTCCTGCTGCTGCTGCTCGGTCATCGCAATCGGCATTTTCTCCCCCTCCTCATAATACAGCGGAGGGCAGAAATATTGAGCTTAGTCACGCCGCACGGCCCAATAGCCATCGCTTGCAAGAAAGATTATGTGGCGCAGGGGCTTGTCCCCTGCGGGGCTGGCGGGGTACAAGGCCCCGCGCTACGATAGCCGCGACATAACGTATTCTCATCGAGTCATATGGCTCAATAATTACGCTTATCGCTGTAATAATGGCTTATTTCAAGTATTCATCGAAGAAAGCTATGGTGCGCTTCCAAGAATCGGCTGCCGCTTCAGGCTGGTAGGCCCGACCGCGGTCGTTGAAAAACGAGTGCCGAGCGCCAGGGTAGATCTTGATGTCGTGAGGCACTTGGTAGCGCGTCAATGCCGCTTCCAGCTTTCGCGCAGCGCCGGCGGTAAAGTCCCTCTCAGGATAGCTCCCAACGATGGGACAAGCGCGGCCCACCGCTTCTAGCGGGCGGGGGTTTTGACCGTAGAAGACGGCGGCGGCCTGCAGACCGCCATCTAGGCAGGCAAGCTGCAATGCGTAGCCACCGCCCATGCAGAAGCCAATAACCCCAATGCGAGCCTCATCTACGCCGGCCTGGGCCCCAAGAAAGTCAATCGCGGCTCGCAGGTCAGCCACGATGCCGTTTTCAAGCGGACTCAATAGCAATCCATAAAAGATGCGCAATAAGCAGATCGTCCGGTTGCCGCCTGAGAACAGGTCAACCGCCAGAGTGGTGTAACCCTCGGCAGCGAAGCGATTGGCGATCTCACGGATGTTGTCGTTTAAGCCGAATATCTCGTGGATGATTACGACCCCAGGATGAGGGTTAGGATCGTTGGGGCCGATCAGATAGGCTTCCAGCCCGCTCTTGCCTGCCGCTGGTGGTGGAATTTGGACCATTTTCCCTAGCGCCGACATTGTCCCCTCCACACCCAGAGTCAGAGCATGACGCTGCTCCAACAAGATGGGTGCGAGCATTCAAATAGCCCCTGCGCCAGAGCGACTAGCCGTAGCGTCGAAAGACTTCCTCACTGCGAAAGTCTTTACTTAGCAGTTCAAGCTGGTCTGGGTCCACCCGCTCCCGGTAGAGGACTTCGCAGGCGTAGATCTCGTTCATTTTCGTCTTAGCCTGTTGCACAGCCTCGTCCTCTCCCCGACTTTTGAGTTCCGCCAGCAATTGGCGCCACAGATCGCTGACCGCCAATAAGACGACCGGCGCGAAATGAGGCCCTATGCTGATCCGCTGGACCGTTGGAAAAGATGGACGTAGCACTCGCAGCCGAAAAGCAATGGTCTGCACTACTTGACGGAAGTAACTTTGCATAATTAACTGGTCTCCAGGTAGAAGCTGCTGTCGCTCAATCAGGTGGACCACCTCGGGCGTAACTGGCGCCTCGACCGCTCTACCTTCTAGCAGTAACTCCTGCTGTGGGAAGATCTCAATGTAGGGGCCGGTCGCGCCAGAGCGGCGCTTGTCCACCAAGAGCGCCCGACGTAAACTCAGCAGATAGATGATCACCACCTCTGCTTGGTTGGGATCATTGGTAAGTTCCATGCTCCGCACCTACCGTTTCCGGCGTTCGCCGGCCAGCTTAGCTGCCGTCATTCAGAACAAGACCCTGCGCCAGCCGGCCCACAGTAAAGTATACAACTAGCTTTTACAGCTCGGACGTATTACTTGCTGGGCGCTCAGTATCCCAGGCCGGAATCAGGCAAGTACGACAAGCCGGCCCGGGCCGACCAGCAGCAACGCCAGAGTGGCGCCTAGCAGCGCGAAGTCGAATTCCCATCCGGCCGTGTTCTGCGCCGTGAAACCTGTCTTCATCATCGTGTTTTTCAGCGCGATAGCGCCCACCATAATGATTGCGAACGCGATACTGATAGGCTGAGTCCACAGGCCGATGACCATCGCGATCCCACCGAACGTCTCAACTGCTCCTAGAGCAGTGAAGAAGGCGATCAGTGCTAGATTGCTTTGGCCAAACGCCTGGGTCATACCGCGCGCGTTCGTCAGTTTGGGCCAACCGTGGACGATGAAGATGACGCCCACGGTTATCCGCAGCGCCAGCAGCCCCCAGTCAGAGTACGCCGTCAATTCAGGAAAAATCATCTCTCCACTCCTTTAAGCGACTGTCTTCGTGCTCCGGAGACTCAATGGAACGCGCCTAAAACCCCAGAGCTTCTTTGACCAAAATCATCGTGATCCGATCGGGCACTACTTCTCGGTTGATAATCAGAATCTTGCTTGC